>NZ_DJDV01000053.1:0-260430 GCF_002431195.1 Sphingobium sp. UBA5915
CGCTGAGCATCGGGTCGCCGGCGGCCTCGGCCAGCGCCTCCGCCGCCAAACCGGCGGCAGCGCCCGCGGCGGCCGCTTCGCCTGCAATCCGGGCCAGTTCATGTTGGATCGCCTGGAATGTGGCGAGGGCGCGCCCGAATTGCTTGCGATCGGAAACATGGGCGATGCTGAGATCCAGTACCTGATCCAGCGCACCGGCGATCTGCAGGACGCGAAGGCCCGCGCCCATGAGGTAAAGAGGATGGCCTTGCGCAGGTGCTGTGGCGGTTATGGCGGCATCAATCGACAGCCAGTCGCGCGGCATATGAGCGATGTTCGTCCCCGACTCCGCCACGCGCCATCCACTGTCCAGCCGGGCGACATGGCGCGCGCCGCCAAGCAGATATTCCACGACCAGCGTGCCGACGGTGGCCCCCCAAGGCACGCGATCGGCGGTGCCCGTAATGCGCCCGTCGCGGAGAACGAGGCCCGACTCGACAGGGACAAATGCAGCCGGACCTTCCGCCAGCGGCAGCCCCGCGAGCGCGAGTGCCTGGTTCGCCGCCATGGTTTCACCAAGCGGCAGCGGTAGCGCATGGCGGCCAGCCAGACGCGCCAGCGCGAAGGCATCGACCGGATCCAGTCCGAAGCCGCCCGATCCTTCGGGCACGAGCGCCAGCGGCAGGCCCATCTGTGCGATCGCGTTCCACAGGGAGGCCGGCCAAGCTCCCCGCCGTGCGCGGCGCACCGTCGCGTCGTCGCACTGGTCCGCCATCAGCCGATCGGCCGTGCCAAGGACCATCGCTGCATCGCTCATGTGGCCATCTCCATAGCATAGGCCGATTGGGCGATGGCGTCCGCCGCCTGGCGCATTGCCGCGCCGATGGCATCCATACCCTCGGCATTCTCCCGGCCGCTGAACATAGACGCGGAGAGGACGAAGCGCGGCGCGCCGCCTGTATCCACGATCGCGGCCGCCACCGTCGAGATGCCGTGATTGATCTGACCATTGTCAATCGCCCAGCCCTTCACCGCCGCCGCGCGCACCTGGGCGATGAACTCCTGCGGATCGGGCGCGCTTTTCCAGCGGATGCCGGCATGGACAGCCGCAATGGCCGCATCATCCAGGGCGCGACGCGCAAGCACCGCGCGACCTGTCGCACCCGCGGCGGCGGGCTGGCGCTGGCCAACCACCATGTGGATGCGCATAGCCTCCGCGCTTTCAGCGAGCGCGACCAGGACCAGGCGTTCGCCTTCGGTAAGACGCCAGAGGCCTACGGCAGCATCGAACTGCCCGGCGAGCGTCGCCATAGGTAGATGCGCCGCGCGGACGACCGCATCGCGGCCCAGCGCAAGCCGCGCGAGATCGATCGTGCCAAGCCCGAGCGCATAGCGTTTCGACACCGCGTCGAAGCTCACAAGATCCTCGCGCAGCAGCGTCTTGAGCACGTTGAAGCAGGAACTGGGATTGAGTCCAAGGGCACGCGCAATGGCGGTAACGCCCTGTGGTTCGGAAAGCGCGCCCAGATGGCGCAATATCGCAATCGCCTGCACCACCGAATTGACCGGCGGCCGGAGTTGAGGATCGGGGCGAGGCATGTCCATGGCCATACCCTACCATTCACGATCATGAATGTCCATTCGCATAGTTGAATAAGTTATATAGGTAAGCTAGATCATGGGAAATCGAAATGCGGAGAGGATAGACATGGGCGATTCGGCACGGCTGGATGGCAAGGTGGTGGCGGTGACGGGTGCAGGGCGCGGCATCGGCCGCGATATCGCCTTGCTATGTGCGCGACAGGGCGCGAACGTCGTCGTCAACGACCTGGGCGCATCGGCAGAGGGCGAAGGCGCCGATGCAGGGCCGGCCGAGGAGGTCGCTGCGCTGATCCGGGCAGAGGGCGGCAAGGCCATCGTCAATGGCGCCAGCGTCGCCGAGCCGGAGGGCGCGGCATCGATCATCGAGGATGCCGTAAAGCAGTTCGGGCGGATCGATGGCGTGGTCAACAATGCCGGCATCCTTCGTGACCGCATCTTCCACAAGATGAGTATCGTCGACTGGAAGCAGGTGATCGACGTGCACCTCAATGGATCATTCTATGTGTCGAAGGCCGCGGCGCCCTATTTCAAGGACCAGGGGTCGGGCAGTTATGTCCATTTCACATCGACATCAGGGCTGATCGGCAATTTCGGCCAGGCCAACTATTCGGCAGCGAAAATGGGCATCTTCGCCCTGTCCAACTCGATCGCGCTCGACATGCAGCGCTTTGGCGTGCGGTCAAACTGCATAGCGCCCTTCGCCTGGAGCCGTTTGATCGCGACGATCCCCGCCACCAACCCGGATGAGGAAAAGCGGATCGAGCGGATGAAGACGATGACCACGGACAAGATCGCGCCGATGGTCGCCGCGCTGCTTTCCGACGGAGCGAGGGACGTCAGCGGCCAGACGTTCGGCGTGCGCAAGAACGAGATTTTCCTGTTCAACAAGCCGCGCCCGATCAAGACGATGCAGCGTTCCGGCGGGTGGACGCCCGACACTATCGTCAGCGACCTGCTGCCTGCCATGGCGCACGACATGATGCCGCTCGCGCGGTCGGCCGAAATCTGGCCCTATGATCCGGTCTGACGATCATGGCCTTTGACCCACAGGTCCTGCTGAACCTGCCGCCGATCGAGACGCGGCAAAAGATCAATCCGTTCAAGGTCATGCTCTATGCGCTGGGCGTGGGTGCGGAAGAATTGCCGTTCGTCTATGAAGAGGGGCTGGAGGCGCTGCCCACCATGGCGGTAACGATGGCCTATCCGGGCTTCATCTGGCGCGACCCGGCCTATCACGTGACCTGGCAGAAGATATTGCACGCCGAGACCAGCGCGCAGCTTCATTTGCCGCTTCCGGTCGAGGGCGAACTGATCGGTTATACGACCTTCGGGCCGATCCTGGACAAAGGGCCGGAGAAAGGCGCGATCGTCTACCAGACGCGTGAAATCTACGCCGACGACGGCCGCCATATCGCGACGGTGCGTAACACCAATTTCCTGCGCGGCGACGGCGGATTCGGTGGATCGTCCGAGGGCCAGCCCCTGCCTCATGCGATCCCCGATCGCGCGCCCGACCTGATGATCGCGCTGCCCACTGCCGACAATCTGGCGCTGCTCTATCGCTTGTCGGGCGACATGAACCCGTTGCACGCCGACCCCAAGGTAGCGCTGTCAGCCGGGTTCGAGCGTCCGATCCTGCATGGCCTGGCCACCTACGGTATCGTTGGTCGCGCACTGCTGCGCGGGCTGGCCGACAATCGGCCGGACCGGATCAAGCGTATGGATGCGCGCTTTTCGGCGCCAGTCTTTCCCGGCGAGACGATCGAAACGGCAATCTGGCGCGAGGGCGAGGGCAAGGCCGCCTTCACCGCGCGCGTAGTGGAACGCGACCGCCTCGTCCTCAACAACGGCTATGTGGAGTTCCAATGACGAGCGAAACCGGCATCCTGCGCTTTGGCGCCTATATTCCGCGCAACCGGCTCCAGCGATCGGCGATCTTCGCCGCCAATGGCTGGTTCGCCGGTGGCCTCAAAGGGCTGGCCAAGGGCGAGCGGGCGATCGCCAACTGGGACGAGGATCCGATCACCATGGCGGTGGAGGCAGCGCGCGACGCGGTGCCGGAGGACCAGCGTGGCGCGGTGGGATCGGTCAGCCTGGCATCGACCACCCTGCCCTTCGCCGACCGGCTGAACAGCGGCGTCGTCAAGGAGGCGCTGACGCTGAACGATGCGACTGGCGCATTCGACGTGACCGGGGGGCAGCGCGTGGCGACGTCGGCTCTGATCCAGGCGCTGGCGGCGGCGAAGGGGGGAGCAAAACCGCATCTGGCGCTGGCGTCGGAAATGCGGCTGTCCAGACCCGCCTCGGAATCCGAGATGGTGCAGGGCGATGCGGCCGCCGCGCTGCTTATCGGCCAGGGTGATGTTGTCGCGAAATATCTGGGCAGCCACAGCGTCACGATCGACTTCGTCGACCATTTTCGCTCGTCCGGCCAGGACTTCGACTATAGTTGGGAGAGCCGCTGGATCCGCGACGAAGGCTATAGCGGGATGATCGGCGCAGCGTTGACCGATGGTTTCGCGGCGTTGGGCGTGACAGGGGCCGACATCGACCGATTCATTGTGCCGATCACCGCGCGGGGCGTCGCCGAAGGACTGGCGAAAAAGGCCGCGATCAGGGCCGAAGCGGTGGCCGACCGGTTGGGTGACAGCGTGGGCGACAGCGGCGTCGCACATCCGTTCCTGCTGCTTGCTGCTGCGCTGGAGACGGCGCGCGCGGGCGAGAAGATAGTGCTGGTGGCCTTCGGCCAGGGTGTGGACCTGCTGTTGTTCGAGGCGACCGGCAGCGGCGCTTCGCCCGCGCGCGGTGTCGCAGGATCGCTGGCTCGCGGCGTCAAGGACGGCAATTACCTGCGCTGGCTGTTCCATCGCGGCAATCTCGGCCTCGATCGGGGAATGCGCGCCGAGGCCGACCAGAAGCAGCCAGGCACCACATTGTGGCGCAACCGCAAGGCGGTGCTGGGACTCGTCGGCGGGCGGTGTGCGAAGACTGGGGTCGTGCAGTTCCCCAGGAGCGACATATCGGTCAATCCGAACGATCATGGCTTCGGGACGCAGGAGGATTATCCGCTGGCCGACCGAAAGGCGCGGATCGTGACCTACACGGCGGACGCGCTGACCTACTCCCCTGCCCCGCCCAGCTATTATGGCATGATCGACTTCGAGGGCGGCGGCCGGATGATGGCCGAGTTCACCGATGTCGAGGCCGACGATGTCGAGGTCGGACGCGACATGGCGATGATGTTCCGCATCAAGGCGATCGACGAGATTCGCGACTTCACCAAATATTTCTGGAAGGCCGTTCCGGCAGCCTGATCGGCGCTTCCAGCCAAGGAGAAAGTCTATGGCACGCGGTATCAAGGACAAGGTCGCCATATTGGGCATGGGCTGCGCCAAATTTGGCGAGCGATGGGACAAGGACGCCGACCAGCTGATGGTCGAGGCCTATGAGGAGGCGATCGCTGATGCGGGAATCGAGACGTCGCAGATAGATGCTGCGTGGTTGGGCGTAGCCTTTGATGCGGTGAATATCGGCCCGTCGGGCATTCCGCTCGCAACCGCGCTGCGGCTGAAGAATATCGGCGTCACCAAGGTCGAGAATTACTGTGCGAGCGGCACGGAGAGCTTTCGCGGCGCGGTCTATGCCGTGGCGTCGGGCGCGGCGGACATTGCGCTGGCGCTGGGTGTCGAGAAGCTGAAGGACACCGGCTATGGCGGGCTGCCTGTCCGCACGCGCGGGACCATGCATGACATGACCGGAATTACCGGGTCGGCGCCGGGCAATTTTGCGCAGCTCGCATCGGCCTATCGCAACACGCACGGTGTTTCGAAGGAGGATCTGAAACGCGCCATTGCCCATGTATCGGTCAAAAGTCATGCCAATGGGGCGAAGAATCCGAAGGCCCATTTGCAGAAGGCCGTCGACATGGACACCGTATTGAATGCCCCGATGATCGCCGAGCCGCTGGGCCTGTTCGATTGCTGCGGCGTGTCGGACGGCGCGGCCTGCGCCATCGTCACCACGCCCGATATCGCCCGCGCGCTGGGCAAGACCGATATCGTCACGATCAAGGCTTTGCAGATCGCCAGCTCCAATGGTTGGGAATTGCAGCATGGCGGCGGCTGGAATGGAAGCTATTTCCACACCACCCGCATCGCTGCGGAGAAGGCCTATCAAGAAGCCGGCATCACCAATCCGCGCGAGCAGATCAGCCTGACCGAAGTGCATGACTGTTTCTCGATCACCGAACTGGTGACGATGGAGGATCTCTACCTCTCCAAGGAAGGGGAGGGCTGGAAGGATGTGCTGGACGGCATGTTCGACGCCGATGGCAAGGTGCCGTGCCAGATCGACGGCGGCCTCAAATGTTTCGGCCATCCGATCGGCGCGTCGGGTTTGCGCATGATCTACGAAAACTATCTGCAATTGCTGGGCCGCGCCGGGGCGCGGCAGCGGCAAACGCCGCCCAGCCTGGCGCTGAGCCACAATCTGGGCGGGATGCCGAGCCAGAATGTGTCGGCCGTTGCCATCGTGGGGCTGGCCGATGCTTGAGGTCACATCATCGGAAGGAGCGTCGGGCATGGATGAAGAGACGTTCGAGGCGTTTCTGGATCAGTTGCGTCGCTATATTCGCGAGCGCCTGATCCCCGCCGAGGCGGACGTGATCGACAGCGATCGTGTGCCTGATGCGATATTGGCGGAGATGCGCGACATGGGCCTTTTCGCCTTGACCACACCGGAGGCATTTGGCGGCGCGGACCTGAACATCAGCCAGTATATCCGCGTCATCCGCGAAATGGGCTGGCCGGCCCCCGCCTTCCGCGCGACCATGTCAATCAACACCGGCATGTTTTCGACCGCGCTGAAAAAAGGGGGAACGCCCGAGCAGCAGCGCGAATGGCTCAGCCGGTCGGCGGCGGGCGAGATCGCCTGTTTCGGCCTAACCGAACCGGATAGCGGGTCCGATGCGGCGGCACTCAAGACCCGCGCGGTCCGCGACGGCGACGACTATATCCTGAACGGTACGAAGCGCTATATCACCAACGCCCCCTTCGCGAAGATCGGCCTGATCATGGCGCGCACCAGCGCCGAGCCGCTGCCGCGCAACGCGCATGTCAGCGCCTTCCTGATCGACATGGATGCGCCGGGGGTATCGCTGGGCAGCCCCGACAAGAAAATGGGACAGCGCGGCGCGCAAATAGCCGACATCATCCTGGAGGATGTGCGCGTACCCGCCCGCGCCCTCCTGGGCGGCGAGGAAGGCAGGGGCTTCTTCGCCGCGATGCAGGCGCTGGATTCAGGACGGCTTTCGGTGGGCGCGGCCGCGCTGGGGCTGGCGGAAAGGGCGCTGGAAACCGGGCTGCGTTATGCGATGGAACGCAAGGCGTTCGGAGAGCCGATCGCCCAGTTCCAGCTGATCCAGGCGATGCTGGCGGACTCCAAAGCGGAAATCTATGCCAGCGAGTGCATGATGCTGGACGCCTGCGCGCGGTCCGAACGGGGTCGCGCTTCGCTCGAAGCCTCCGCCTTCAAGATGTTCGCGACCGAAATGTGCGGGCGCGTGGTCGACCGGGTGGTGCAGATCCATGGAGGCGCGGGCTATCTGGCCGAATATGAAGCCGAACGGCTGTTCCGCGATGCGCGCATCTATCGCATCTACGAGGGCACGACCCAGATTCAGCAGCTGGTGATCGCCAAACAGATGATCCGCGACTTCGCGGCGCGCAGTTAAGGCCCACCCATGTACCAGCTTCTCGGCTCCACACGCGTCATCGAGGCGTCATCCTTCGTGGCGGCGCCGACCGCCGGCCTCTATCTGGCGCAGATGGGGGCGAGCGTCATCCGCGTCGACCAGATCGGCGGGGGGCCGGATTATCGACGCTGGCCCAAGGCGGAGACTGGCGCGAGCCTTTATTGGGAAGGGTTGAACAAGGGCAAGAAATCGGTCGCGCTCGATCTGGGCGCGCCGGAAGGACGGGAACTCCTCGCGGCCCTCGCGACGGCGCCGGGCGCGGATGCGGGGCTGTTCCTGACCAACTTTCCCGTCGATGGCTTTTTGAGTCATGAAAGGCTGGCAAAAAGACGCGCCGACCTTGTCACCGTGCGGGTCATGGGGCAAGCCGATGGCGGCCCGGCGCTCGACTATACCGTCAATTGCGCACTGGGCATTCCGCAGATCACCGGGCCCGACAGTCTGGGCGACGCGCCGGTCAACCATGTGCTGCCGGCGTGGGACCTGCTGACCGGCGCCTATGCGGCCTTTTCCATGCTCGCCGCCCTGCTGCACCGGCGCGAGACTGGCATGGGACAGGAAGTCCGGATTCCACTTGCCGATGTCGGCATCGCCACCATCGCCAATCTGGGACAGCTGGCCGAGACATTGCAGACCGGCAATCGGGCTCGTCATGGCAATGCGGTCTATGGCGCGTTCGGGCGTGACTTCCTGACCGCCGATGGGCAACGGCTGATGATAATGGCGATCACCCCGCGGCAATGGCGCGGGCTGGTCTCCGTGCTTGGGCTGGAAGAGGCGGTCGCGGGAATCGAGGCGTCCCGCAGCGTCAGCTTCGCCCACGACGAGGGCGAGCGCTTTGCCCATCGCGACGCGCTGTTTCCGCTGGTCGAGAGCGCGGTCGCACGCCGCAACGCGACGGAGCTGAGGGCAGCGATGGATGCGCAGGGCTGTTGCTGGGGCCCTTACCAGGACATGGCGCAGGCGGTGCGCGATCCGGTGCTGGTGGCGGACAATCCGCTTTTTTCGGCCATCCAGCAAACGAGCGGGCTGCGCTATCCGGTGCCCGGCGCGATGGCGACCCTGCCGGCCCAGATGCGCGAAACCCCGCGGCGCGCCCGGCGACTGGGCGAGGACAGCGAGGAGATACTGGCCGACCTGCTGGGCCTTGGGTCGGGGCAGATTGGCGCATTGATCGACAGGGGGATAGCGGCGCGCGCATGACAGAGACGATAGCACGGGCGCGCACGGCGCTGGAGGCGCTGCGGCGCTATGGCGCGGCGGCACAGGTCCATGTGGCAGCCCGGGTGGCGCCCGGCGGAAAGATCGACCCCAGGCGGCTCGATGCCGACCAGCGTGCAGCCCATGGCCTGGCCTGGATCGCGACGACGGTCGCGGCGCTGAGTGCGCTGGCCGACTGGGCGGAGGGGCTGACGGCGCGGCACCGCTATGGCGACGCCGAAGCGCTGGTGCTCGCGCTCGCCTTTGGGGAATATGCCGCGCAGATGCTGGGCGGCCTGCCGATCAGTGCCAATGAATATGTGCGGCCTGCGCAACTGGGGCTGGCCGAGGCGGCGCGCGAACTTGGCACCGATCCGGCGGTCGCAGCGTTCGTGGCGGAGGCGGACGATCCCCGCGCGCGCGCCGCTCTGATCGCGCATGTGCGGGCGGGCGGCACCATAGCGGAGGATATGGGCGACGAGACGATCGATGCGATCAGGGCGCAATATCGACGCTTCACCGTCGATAAAATCACGCCCTACGCCCATCAATGGCATCTGGCGGACGCGCTGATACCCGATGAGACGATCGCCGAGCTGGCGGCGCTGGGGACGTTCGGCGTCTGCATAGCGCCGGAATATGGCGGGCTGGGGCTGGGCAAGCTGGAGATGTGCGTCGTCACCGAAGAGCTGTCGCGCGGCTGGATCGGCGCGGGGTCGCTGGGCACCCGGTCGGAAATTGCGGGCGAGCTGATCGGGCTGGCGGGCACGGACGCCCAGAAGACGCAATGGCTGCCGGGAATTGCTAGCGGGACAATATTGCCGACGGCGGTATTTACCGAGCCATCCAACGGGTCCGATCTTGCGCAACTGAGCACCCGCGCAATCCAGCATAAGGAAGGCGGCTGGCGCATATCGGGCGCGAAGACATGGATCACCCATGCAGCCCGGTCCGACCTGATGACACTGCTGGCGCGGACCGGGGGATCGGGCAATGCCGGGCTTTCCATGTTCCTGGCGCCCAAGCCGCGCGGGAGCGACGACACGCCCTTCCCGGCGGAAGGGATGAGCGGGAGCGAGATCGCCGTGCTGGGTTATCGCGGGATGCGCGAATATGAACTGATGTTCGACGGCTTTGCTGCGCCGGGCGAGGCCTTGCTGGGCGGCGAGGAAGGACAGGGTTTCCGCCAGCTGATGCAGACATTCGAGGGCGCGCGCATCCAGACCGCCGCGCGCGCAGTGGGCGTCGCGTGGCGCGCGTTCGAGCTGGGCTATGGCTATGCGATCGAAAGACGGCAGTTCGCCAGGCCGATCGCCGACTTCCCGCGCGTGTCGGACAAGCTGGCGATGATGCTGGTGGAGACGATCGCGGCGCGCGAACTCGCTTATTTCGCAGCGCGCGAGAAGGACAAGGGGCGGCGCTGCGACGTGGAAGCGGGCATGGCCAAGCTGCTGGCTGCACGGGTAGCGTGGACCAACGCCGACAATGCGCTGCAAATCCATGGCGGCAACGGTTATGCGCTGGAATATGAGATCAGCCGGCTGTTGTGCGACGCGCGCATCCTCAACATATTCGAGGGTGCGGCCGAGATTCAGGCGCAGGTGATCGCGCGCGGGCTGCTGACGAACAGGAACTGACGGCGATGGAACGGCACAGCGACACCCTTACGCCCGCACTCGCCGCCCGCTATGCCGCGACGTTCGACAGGGCGGTGCGGGACGGCGCGCCGCAGGGTATCCACTGGTGCCTCAACACGCCCGAAGCGGAGACGGCCGCGCTGGGCGCGGATGGGCATCCAGCAGGTGGCGGTGGCGCAATGCCCCACCATGCTGCCTTCCCGCGCCGAATGTGGGCATCCAGCGCGCTGACATTCCATGCGCCCATTCGCGTGGGCGCGCGGGTGGAGCGGACCAGCCGGATCGAGAGCAGTACGGAGAAATCGGGAAGCAGCGGCCGGTTGCTGTTCGTCATAGTCGCCCACGATGTCACCGCCGACGGCCAGGCAGCAGTCAGCGAGAGGCAAACGATCGTCTATCGCGAGGCCGCCATGCCCGGCGCCGCGCCCGTTGCCATAGTCGAACCCCAGACGGAAAAGGACTGGGACTGGGAACGGGTGGTGACGCCTAGTGCGCCTCTGCTGTTCCGTTATTCCGCGCTGACATTCAACAGCCACCGCATCCATTACGACCTGCCCTATGCCCGCGAAGCGGAGGGATATGCTGGCCTGGTCGTGCACGGGCCGCTGATGGCCGCGTTGCTGCTGGACCTGGCCGATCGCATGGCCGGACCGGACGCTTTGCGGGAGTTCAGCTTTCGCGCGGTAGCACCCGCCTTTGCCGATGCGCCCTTGCGGCTGCTCGGCATGATAGCGGGCGATACCGTCGCGCTGCATGTGCGATCGGCGGAGGGGCATGACCATATGACCGCAATCGGGCGCCTGGGCGGCTAACGCGGTCAGACGACACGCCGCTCCAGCGGTTCGCCGGCAAAATGGCGGCGTACATTGTCGAGCGCGCCCCGCATCACCGCCGCCAGCGATTCGATGGTCGCGCCCGCGACATGGGGGGCCATCAGCACATTGGGGACGCCGACCCAACCGGTGCCGTCGATCGGTTCGCCATCGAACACATCGAGCGCCGCGCCGCCGAGCCTGCCATCCCTGAGCGCAGCAATCATTGCGGGTTCGTCGATAACAAAGCCGCGCGATACATTGACGATCAGGCCGTCTGCGCCGAGCCGGTCGAGGACGTCCGCGCTGATAAGGCCGCGCGTCTCGTCGGTGCCCGCAACCGCGACCAGCAAGGTCGTCGCCCAATCGGCAAGCGCCTCAAGCAACTCTATCCGCTGCCACGACACAGGCTTGGGATTGGGGCCCCACCAGCGTATCTCGCAACCGAAGGGGTGGAGCCGCTGCGCGATGTTGCGTCCGATATGGCCGAGGCCGACGATGCCTACGCGCTGCGCCGATACCGCATGGCCGGGAGGCAGACGCGCTTCCGCCCAGCGGCCAGACCGGACATAGGCGTCGTTCGCCATGAGATCGCGGCGATGCGCCAGCATCATCGTAACGGCATATTCGGCGACGTCGCCCGCATTAATGTCTCCCGCGTTGCACACCGCTATGCCGCGTGCCCGCGCCGCATCGAGATCGATGCCAGCCATCCCCGCCGCGACGACAGCGATCAGTTGGAGGTCGGGCAGCATAGCGAGGCGGGCAGCATCGAGTCGTTCCATACCCGCGGCGATGATGGCTGCGATGCCCGCGCCATGTTCGGCCAGATAGCGATCGCGATCAGCATGGTCGTCAAGGCAGACATAGTCGAACTCGCCGGGTGGCGGCCGCAGCATCTTCAAGATGGCGCGGCTCATGACCAGGACGCGCGGGCCGATCGTCGGATGGCTTGCCGCCATATTTTCCAGTCCCTCATTTGATCCGATGCCTTGACGATAAGCCGTCCGTCACAGATAGCAACATATATAACCTAGAATACCATTGCTGAAGGAGCGGGCTTATGGAGCGGCGATATCTGGGCAACAGCGGCCTGGCGGTTTCGGTACTGGGCTTTGGTGCCATGACCTTTTCCGACGGCGACGGGCAATTTGGCGGTGTGGGCGCCACGCGCGGCGCGGACGCCATGCGGCAGATCGACATGTGCCTGGACGCTGGGGTCACCCTGTTCGACACGGCAGACGTCTATGCGGCAGGACGGTCGGAGGAGATATTGGGCGAAGCGCTGGGGCCCCGGCGCAAACATGTCGTCGTCGCGACCAAGGCGTTCGGGCGCATGGGCCGCAACGATCACGACACTGGCCTGTCCCGCCGCCATCTGATTGATGCGTGCGACGCGAGCCTCAAGCGACTGGGCACGGACTGGATCGACCTGTATCAAGTACATAGTTTCGACGCGCTGGTGCCGCTGGAGGAAACATTGCGCGCCCTGGACGACCTCGTGACGGCAGGAAAGATACGCTATATCGGCTGTTCCAACTATGCCGGCTGGCAGTTGATGAAAGCCCAGGCGGTGTCGCGGGAGAGGGGCTATGCGCGCTATGTCGGCCAGCAGATCCAATATTCGCTGATGGTGCGCGATGCCGAGCAGGAACTGCTGCCCTGCGGCGTGGATCAGGGCGTGGGGGCGCTGATATGGAGTCCGCTGGCGCAGGGCTTCCTGTCCGGCAAGTTCCGGGGCGATACCGGCGCGCCAACGCGACTGCAACAGAGCGGCCGGCTCAAGGCCTATGAGACGCCGACAGGCGCCGCCGTGCTGGACGCCATCGACGCGATCGTCGCGGCGCGGGGCGGTGTGAGCCACAGCCAGGTCGCACTGAACTGGCTGCTGCGTCGTCCGGGCGTGTCCGCCGTGCTGGTGGGCGCGCGCACCGACGCGCAACTGGCGGACAATCTGGCGGCGGCACAATGGTCGCTTCTAGACGAAGAAATGGAAGCACTCGACCGGGCGAGCCAGACGCCGATGCAATATCCCAATTCGCATCACCGCATCTTCACGCACGAGCGCAATCCGCAACTCTTCGTGCGCTACAAGACAGGGGAATGATGGACGGCGGGGCGGCCGATGCACCGCCCCGCCCGCCATTCAGCGCGGCGCCATGCGGATCGCGCCGTCGAGGCGGATATCCTCACCATTGAAATAGGGATTTTCGATGAGCTGAAGCGCGAGCATTGCATATTCAGAAGGCTTGCCCAGGCGCTTGGGGAACGGCACCGACGCACCCAGGCTGTCGATGACATTTTGCGGCATACCCAGCATCAGCGGGGTTTCGAAAATACCCGGCAGGATAGTGTTGACCCGGATCGCCTCGCCCATCAGGTCGCGGGCGATCGGCAGGGTCATGCCAACTATGCCGCCCTTCGACGCGGAATAGGCAGCCTGGCCGACCTGGCCATCCTCCGCCGCGACCGACGCTGTGTTGACGATCGCGCCTCGCTCGCCCGATCCTAGCGGGTCGAGCGCCACCATGCCCGCCGCCGACTTGGCGATACAACGGAACGTGCCGATCAGGTTGACCTGGATGATCGTGGTGAACTGCGCCATCGGATAATGTTTGATCGACCCGTCCTCGCGCGAACGGCTGACGGTCTTTGCAGCGGGGCCGATGCCCGCGCAGTTGATGAGGATACGCTCCTGTCCGATCGCGGCGCGCGCCTTGGCGAAACCGGCATCGACCGAGTCGTCGGACGTGACGTTGACTTCACAGTAGACGCCGCTGATTTCGCGCGCGATCGCTTCGCCCGCTTCCACATTGAGGTCAAAGATCGCGACCCTGGCCCCCTTGGCCGCCAGCGCGCGCGCCGTGGCGGCGCCGAGGCCCGAAGCGCCACCGGTGACGACGGCCGAAAGTCCATTCACGTCCATATGATATTCTCCCTGATGATGCGCCGGTCAGCCCAGCATGTCTTTCGCGATGACGATCTTCATGACTTCGGACGTGCCCGCGAAAATCCGCGAGATGCGCGCGTCGGCATAGAGCCGGCAGATCGGATATTCCTGCATGTAACCGGCAGATCCATGAAGTTGCAGCGATTCATCGACGGCCCTTGCCTGTACTTCGGTGCATTTGAGCTTGCAGGCGGCGGCCGTCGCCGGGTCCAGTTCGCCCGCGTTGAACAGGTCGACGCAATGGTCGAGAAAGGCCTGGGCGCAATCGACATCGGCGCGTAGTTCCGCCAGCTTGAACTTCGTGTTCTGAAAGTCGGCAATGCGCTGGCCGAACGCCTTGCGCCCGGTGGTGAAGTCGACCGCGAGACGGATGGCTTCCTGCGCGTTGGGAAGGGATTGGGCGGCGGTGGTGATCCGCTCCTCCGCGAGTCCACCGCGCATATAGTCGAACCCGCGCGCCGGATCGCCGATCACATGCTGCGGCGACAGTTCGACATCCTCGAAAAAGAGTTCGGACGTGTCCTGGCTCAGGAAGCCAAGTTTCTCCAGCTTGCGGCCAGGACGGAAGCCGGGCATCCCCTTTTCGACCAGGAACAGGCCAAGCTGGCGCGGATTGGAAGGATCGGTCTTCGCCGCCACCACGAACAAGTCGGCGGTCAGGCCGTAGGAAATATAGGTCTTCTGTCCGTTCAGAACCCAGCTGCCATCGCCGCGTGGCCGGGCATGGGTCTTGAAGCCGGCGATGTCGCTGCCCGCGTCCGGCTCCGTCATGGCGATGGCGCAGATCATCTCGCCCGACACGAGTTTGGGAAGGAAGTGATGCTTCTGGGCCTCGGTGCCATATTTGGCGATATAGGGGGGCGAGTTACGGTTGAGCGCCCCCATCCAGAGCCCGGTCTCATGGCTCCTGGTCACTTCCTCATACATAAGCTGGTCGTAGCGGAAATCGGCGAGGCCGAGGCCGCCATAGGCCTCCTCCACCCAGTAGCAGAGGAAACCGCCCTCCCCCGCTTTGCGATAGACATCCCGGTCGATCATGCCCTGTTCGCGGAAGCGGGGCGAATGCGGCACGACTTCCCGCTCCAGAAAGCGGCGGAAGGCGTCGCGAAACTGCTCCTGTTCGGGCGTATAATGATTGCGTTTCATGACCATGGAAATCAGTCCTCCCGTTCACTCAGAAGGCCGTGCGGATCACCGAGCGATGCGCCGCCATCCATCGTCAATGTCTGCCCGGTGGTGTAGGCAGCCTCGTCCGACGCCAGAAACAGGAATCCGGCCGCAATCTCCTGTGGTGTACCGGGGCGGCCAACAGGAACCTGCGCGCCCATGGCGGCGATCTGTTCTTCGGTAGCGTTGCACTCAAGCGCGTGAGTGCGCGTGAGGCCCGGCTCGATCGCGTTCACGGTGATGCCCCTACGCGCCAATTCCAGCGCCGCGCCCCGGACGAACCCCGTCACGGCCATTTTGGCCGATCCATAATGGACGCGGCCAGGCAGCGACTTGCGATTACCAGCGACCGAGGAGGTGACGAGGATGCGGCCCGCCGGACTTTTGGCCAGCCAGGGGAGCGCATCCTTCGTCAGCCAGAAGGCGGCCTTGATACCGACGTCGAACATGCTGTCGAGCACATCGTCGGGCATGTCGGCGAGGCTCGCTGGCATGAGATAGGCGGCATTGTGCAGAATGATGTCGATCCGGCCGAAGCGATTCCCGGCGCGCATCACCATCGCCCGCACCGCCTGGCGATCGCCCATGTCGAGCGTGTCAAGGACGGCGGTGCCGCCGGTTTCGGTAATAGCGTCAACGACGTCCTGTCCTGGTCCGGCCGACCGCGTCGCTACGACGACCTGCGCGCCCTCGCTTGCGAACAGTTCCGCCGCGGCACGACCGATGCCCCGCCCTCCACCGGTCACGATGGCCACTCGTCCGTCCAGCTTGCCCAACCGCACCTCCTCATCCGCCTTGTCGCAGCGGCGTGGCCCCATTCGCCCATCATTGTCAACTAGGTTATATATCTGTGATGGACAAGCGCAACGGATGGCGAGATAGAGAGGGCATGACCGATGACTCAATGCTCGTCCTGCGGAGCGATGCCGATGGCGTCGCTACGTTGACGCTCAATCGCCCGGACAAGCGCAACGCGCTCAACGTCGCCATGTTCGCGGCGCTCGACGCTCACCTGGGCGATCTGGAGGGAGAAACCGACCGGATCGGCGCGGTGGTGCTGCGCGCGGCGGGGCCAGTCTTCAGCGCGGGTGCGGACCTTGGCAAGCAGCAGAAGCCACCGCGCCGCTTCTTTCAGGCAGCAACGATCACGCGGCTGGCGAACCTGCCCCAACCCGTCATCGCGGCGGTGCACGGCCCCTGCTTCACTGGCGGGCTGGAACTGGTGCTGGCGGCGGACATCATCCTGGCGACGCAATCCTCGCGTTTTGCTGACACTCACGGCAAATGGGCACTGGTGCCCGGATGGGGCATGACCCAGCGCCTGCCGCGCCGGGTAGGCCAGCACAAGGCCCGCGAGATGATGTTTACTGCACGCGAATATGACGGGCGTCAGGCCGAAGCGATGGGCTTGGTCAACCTATGCGTGGCGGATGACATGTTCGAGGCCGAACTGGAACGGCTGACCCGCGATATCATGGCATTGTCCTGGCACAGCCATCGCGGCAACAAGGCACTGCTCAACGCATCCGATGGCATGACGCTGGAGGCGGGACTGGCCCATGAGATAGTCGCCAGCCCAGGCGTAGGGCCGGATTTTGCGAACCGGGTCGGCGCCACTTTCGGAAAGCGATAGCGCCCCTCGCCGGCTACCGCTTGTCGAGCTTGCGCACCGTGCCGCTGTAGGCGGTGATGGCGACGTCGCCCTGCCATAATGTGCCCCGCACAAACGCCATGCGCCCTGTTTCACGCAGCAGTTCGAGCCGGGCGACGATCGGCGTGGCGATGTCGCCGCTGGCAAGGAAACTGAGCGTGAAGTCGATGACGACGATGCCGCCACGGCTGCACCGGCCATGCAGGTAAAGAGGCAGGAACAGCGATTGTTCCGCGATCGCCGAGAGAAAGCCGCCGTGCAGCGAGCCCATCACGTTGGCGCAACCGGTATGGGGCTGGACGCGCATCTCGGCGCCGCCGGGCACGGCCCGCACGTCGAGCGGGGGTAGCGCAGTTTCAAACCCCGTGACAGCAACACGGTCCAGCGGCCGCCAGCCATCGACGGCGATCGGCGTTGCATCGTCCATCCCGACGCCGTCTGACGGCAAGTGGTTCTCTTGATCCAACATTCGTCATTTCATCCTGCTTATGCTGCACTGCAATATATCGACCGATAAAAAGAGGCAACTCTATTCCAAAGACGATAGGCGGGACTTCATGCCCGAATGGTTATGCGGGAGGCGTGGACGGTGCAGTGCCTGCCCGGCGCGCGGCAAGTTGCTCCGGCGTCTCGTGCATCCGCAGGATCAGCGACTGACTGGCAGTCGCCATCAAGAGCCCGGTCTCGTCGAACAGGTGCATGGTGCCGTGAACCACACCATGGTGGATCGATTCGATACGGATGTCGCACAATATCCATTCAGCCGGTTCTATCCGCGCATAGCGGATGGTGTTGTCCAGGCTGTTGCCGCCGGCAAAGGCGCCGATCGCATTGCCGATCGCGACGGAGATATAGTCCGCGACAACCGCCAGCAGCAACGGGTCGGCCAGCAACCCCTCGTTAGAGCGGATCCAGAAGGCGACCCGACCATCATCGCTACGGCCTTCGGGCCGCTGCCCATCCGGGTACCGCCCATGGGCGAGCCGCACCTCGAACCGGCTTTGCAGGCCATCTTCACCCGCGCGCCAGCTTTCGACCGCCGGGCAGTCCCCAGGCGGGGCGACCCGGGGCATCGGCACCCATTGATCGGAAATTGCGCTATCCCGCGCGCCCAGCGCCGCGATGACACTTATGATCTTGCCGTCTTCTATATGTTCGAGCACCTGGGCCTGGCTGGTCTGGTTGCCCGCGACAGGGATCCAGACGTCCAGGTCAACCGTCGATCCCGGTCGCGCAAAGGAAAGATAATGGGCGGTCGCCCAAATGACCGGGCGGCCACTCGTTCGCTGCATCGCGTCGATCGCAGCCGCCAGCCCCACTCCGCCGAAGAGGAAACGACGTTCTGGCAGGCCAACGCACAGGTCCATCGTCACCGGCAGATGGAAGCGATGGGAATTATGAGTGGCGCGCAGTTCGAACAAGGCTTTGGACACGGGATTCCTCACGGCGATGATGGATGAAGATGGACGAAGGTTGGGATCAAGAACGGGCTGTCGATCCTTACCCCTCGGCGGCTCTCGTCTGGCGAATGGCAGGCACCAGCCCGCCGTCGATACGCAGGTCTGTGCCAGTGATGAAGCCGGCGCGCTCCGACAGCAGGAAATCCACGGCATTGGCGATATGCAGCACCGACCCCATACCGAACGGCGTGGCGACGATCGCCGCACGGGCGGCGGGATTGTCCGCTGCCTCCTTGACTCCCATGGGGGTCCGCATCGTCCCCGGCGAGATTGAGACGATCCGCCTTCCGACCCTTGCCCAGGCGGCGGCGCGACGCTCGCACATGCGGATGACCGCCGCCTTGCTATAATTATAGGCGGGCGACCCGGCGCCATAGCGGTCCCCTACCCGCACCATCTGCTGCAACAGCGGTGCGGCTCGTTGCAGCAGGTCTGTGGACAAGGGCGCTTCATCGAAAAGTCGATCGATGTCGGGTCGCGGATCGGCCAGCGCGCCATGCCCGGCGATCGATGCGATGAGGACCGCGACCAGCGGACCGTCTTCGGTTTCAATCGCCTGCAACAGCCGTTCGGTTGCGACCAGATTGGCCATGAGGATCTTGTCCCAGGGCGCGAGCGCCGGGGAAAGCCCGGCGGCATGAACGACGCCCGCCAGCCGCCCCTCCGCGCGCGCGGCACGCACGATTGTCGCGGGAACGGTTATGTCACCCATATCGCCCGCGATCCGCACCAAGACCTCATGCCCTTCGTCCGCCAGCGTGTCGGCAAGGATATCCAGCCTCGCCTGGTCCATGTCGGTCAAAGCCAGACGGTAGCGATGGCCCAACAGCCGGGCGCAGGCCTGGCCCATGCCGCCACAGGCGCCGGTGATCAGAATGACGGGGCGATTGTCGGACACAGAATCCTCCCATATTCGTCTTGCGCGGCAGATGTGATCGGCCGGCTCGATCGCCGCAGACAGTCGACTCCACGACGGCATCGGAAATTTTTGCTTTGCATCACATCATCAACTAAGTAGGCGAGGTGAATCGAGTTACTGCCTTGGCAGGCAGCGAGCCATTGTGCAACCCAGGAGAAGAATGTGTCCGAAGCCTATATCATCGACGCCGTCCGTACCCCGCGCGGAATAGGCAAGGTCGGAAAGGGCGCGCTCGCCCACATGCACCCCCAGCATCTGGCCGCGACCGTTCTCAAGGCGATCGCGGAGCGCAACCAGCTTAACACGGCCGACGTCGATGACGTGATCTGGTCCACGTCGACCCAGAAGGGCAAGCAGGGCGGCGACATGGGCCGCATGGCGCCGCTGGATGCAGGCTACGACCCCAAAGCTAGCGGCATGACGCTGGATCGCTTCTGCGGCGGCGGCATCACCGCCGTGAGCATAGCCGCAGCCCAGATCATGGCCGGGATGGAGGATCTGGTCGTCGCCGGGGGCACCGAAATGATGTCGCTCACGGCGACCATGGCGCAGGAAGAAATGGCCGCAGGCATCATGCCACTGGGCATGGGCTCGGGCAATGCGCGGCTTCAGGCGGTCCATCCCCAGTCGCACCAGGGCGTGTGCGGCGATGCCATCGCCAGTATGGAGGGCATCAGCCGCGAGGCACTCGACGCGCTGGGTCTGGAAAGCCAGAAGCGGGCCGAACGCGCCATGGCCGAAGGGCGTTTCGACAAGTCGGTGGTGCCGGTGATCGATGATGCAGGCCATGTCGTGCTGGCGAAGGACGAATTTCCCCGTCCGCAGACCACGGCCGAAGGCCTGGCTGCGCTCAAGCCTTCCTTCACCGCCATCGCCGACATGGCGATCGATGCGGAGGGCAATACGCCGCGCAGCCTGATCAATCAGAAATTCCCCGACCTCACGATCGAGCATTTTCATCACGCCGGCAATTCGTCGGGCGTGGTGGATGGCGCTGCGGCCGTGCTGCTGGCGTCCAAGGATTATGCCGAAGCGCATGGCCTGAAACCCCGCGCCCGGATCGTCGCGACCGCCAATGTCGGCGACGACGCGACCCTGATGCTTAATGCACCGGTACCGGCCGCCAAAAAGGTGTTGGCCAAGGCGGGCCTCACCAAGGACGATATCGACCTGTGGGAGATCAACGAGGCATTTGCGGTAGTCGCCGAGAAGTTCATCCGTGACCTCGACCTCGATCGCGCGAAGGTGAACGTCAATGGCGGTTCGATCGCGCTTGGCCATCCCATCGGCGCGACGGGGGCCATCCTGATCGGTACCGTTCTCGATGAACTGGAGCGCACTGGCGGCCGCTACGGCCTGGTCACGATGTGCGCCGCAGGCGGCATGGCCCCTGCAATCATCATCGAACGCATCTAACACAGCCTTTCACACGGACGAGCAGACCCCCGAAGCGCGATTGCGCTTCGGGGGTCTTTCTTTTGGCAGTACCAGCGAGGCGATAATTTCCATTTGACACTTATGTTCCATTATGGAATTTATATGTCATGTTACAGCGCGGCGAAATTTTCATCCAGCTTGTCGACGAGATCGCCCGCGCGCGCGGGCGCACCGATCTGGCCTTTCGTTCCATTCGGGAAGCGCATGACCTGACGGAGGTCGAGAATGTGGTGCTCACCGCCGTCACCCATGCGCCGCGCCCCTCCACGGTGCCCCAGATAGGAAGGTCGCTCGGGCATCCGCGCCAGGTCATCCAGCGCGCCGCCGATGCACTGGCGGCGCGGGGCCTGATCGAATGGCAGGACAATCCCGATCACAAGCGCGCGCGCCTGCTGATTCCCACGCCGCAGGGTACGGCGCTGCGCGAAGGCGATGATGCGGAAGGGTTGCGCCTCGCCACGCTGCTGACAGAGGGGATCGACCCGGCGCTGATCGCGCGCGCGGTCGCGGACCTGCGCACCATCCGCATGGGACTGAACGAAAATCTGCGCGTGATGGCTGAACGCGACGAAGCGGGAGATGATGCATGAGCGATGATCTGACTGGCCTGGTCGACATCCCCAAACTGACGGCTTGGCTCGACGAACATATTCCGCAATTGGGCGACGGCCCGCTGACCGCAAGGAAGATCCATGGCGGCACCAGCAACGTAATACTGTCCCTGGAGCGCGGCGGCGAGACGATGGTGTTGCGCCGCCCGCCGGTTATCGCGCCCCCCGGCAGCGAGAAGAGCGTGCTGCGCGAGGCGCGCGTGCTGACCGCGCTCAACGGTACACCCGTGCCGCACCCGATCTGCCGGGGCAGCTGCGCCGACGCCGACGTGATCGGCGCGCCCTTCTATATAATGGACAAGGTTGATGGCTGGGCCGCGTCGATCATAGACGAGCATATCTATCACCAGGCGCCGTTTGACCGGGCACCCTACGAATATGGCGTGGCTTATGCGATGGTCGACGGACTCGTGGCGCTTGCCAATGTCGATTACAAGGCGGTCGGGCTCGAAGGCTTTGGCAAGCCGGACAATTATCTGGAACGGCAGGTCGATCGCTGGGAAGGCCAACTGCTGAGCTACAAGGAACTCTATGATTATCCTGGCCGTGAGTTGCCGGGATATGAACTGACGCGCGACTGGTTGCGCGCCAACATCCCCTCCTCCTTCAAGGCCGGGATCATCCATGGCGACGTCGGCACGCCCAACGCACTGTTCGCCGACGGACCGCCCTGCCGTCTCAATGCGCTGATCGATTGGGAGCTGTCGACCATCGGCGATCCGCTGCTGGACCTTGCCTCCTTCACCAACGCGATGCGGGACGAGGCAGTTCCGGACGTGCTGCCCTCCAAGCGGCTCTATAATAGCGAGAACTGGCCGACGCGGCAGGAAATGGCTCGCTATTATGCGGCTGGCACGGGTCGGGACATGGCCGATTTCGACTATTATGCGATCCTGGCCATGTTCAAGGGCGGGTGCATCCTGGAATATAAGGTCGCGCAGTCGCAGGCAGGCATATTGTCCCACGAGACGGGCGTCTTCTTTTCCCGCCTAGTGCTCGAAAGCTTCGCCAACGCCGCGGACCTGATCCGCCGGATCGGCTGACATCCCCATAGGATCTGAGAGGATAGAGTCATGGATTTTACCGTAGACCCCGCGTTCCAAGCCAAGCTCGACTGGATGCTCGACTTCGTGAAGACCGAATGCGAACCGATCGACCTGCTCTTCCCGCATCATGGCGACCCCTATGATACAAGCAATGCCAAGGCGCGCGCCATCATTGCGCCGTTGCAGGACCAGGTGAAGGCGCAGGGCCTGTGGGCCTGCCATCTCGACCCCCATCTGGGCGGCAAGGGCTATGGTCAGATGAAGCTCGCCTATATGAACGAGATTATCGGCCGCTCCTATTGGGCGCCGACCATCTTCGGCACCGCCGCGCCTGATACCGGCAATGCCGAGATCTTGGCGATGTTCGGCACGCCGGAGCAAAAGGCGCGTTACCTACAGCCACTGCTCGACGGCGACATCGTGTCCTGCTTTTCGATGACCGAGCCACAGGCGGGGGCCGACCCCAAGGAATTCGAGTGCCGCGCGGCACGCGATGGCGACGAATGGGTGATCGAGGGCTATAAATGGTTCTCATCCAACGCACGCTACGCATCGTTCCTGATCGTGATGGCGGTGACAGACCCGGACGCACCAGCGCACAGCCGCATGTCGATGCTGGTCGTGCCGGCGGAAACGCCTGGCATCGAAATCATCCGCAATGTCGGCACGATCGGCGACGACCCGCTGGACGACAGCCACGGCATCCACGGCTATATTCATTATAATCAGGTGCGCGTGCCGCTCGACGCGATGCTTGGTGCGCCGGGCGACGGCTTCAAGGTCGCGCAGGCGCGGCTAGGCGGCGGCCGCGTCCATCACGCGATGCGGACGGTCGGACGCTGCCAGCGTGCGTTCGAGATGATGCAGGAGCGCGTCGTGTCGCGCCGCACGCAAGGCAAGCTTCTGGCCGATCACCAGTTCGTGCAGGGCATGATCGCCGACACGGCGATCGAGATCGAGCAGTTTCGGATGCTGGTGCTGAAGACGGCCTGGGTGATCGACAACGAGCCGCATGGGGCTGCGCGCACGCTGATCGCGATGTGCAAGGTACAGATGGCCAAAATCTACCATGACGTGGTGCAGCGCGCGATCCAGATCCACGGCAGCTATGGCGTCACGAACGAAACCGTGCTGTCGGCCATGTGGATGAGCCTGCCCAGCCTGGCGCTGGCCGACGGGCCAACCGAGGTGCACAAGGTGCAAGTCGCCAATGCCTATACCCGCAACGCCAGGCCGTCCCAAGGTCTGTTCCCGACCGAGCACATTCCCGACCGGCTGGCAGCGGTGCGCGCCAGATATGCCGACATCCTGGCCGACTCGACGCTGGAGGTGGCGGCATGAGCGATCCGCTGTTCGACCTGACCGGGAAGGTCGCGCTGGTCACGGGCGGCAGCCGCGGACTGGGACGGGAGATGGTGCTAGCCTTTGCCGAGCATGGCGCGGACCTCATCATCGCCAGCCGCAAGCTGGAGGCGTGCGAGGAAGTGGCCGCGCAGGTGCGGGCGAAAGGCCGCAAAGCGCTGGCCTGGTCGGCGCATTGCGGGCGATGGGACGATATCGACGCTCTGATCGAGGGCAGTTATGCGCAGTTCGGCAAGGTCGACATTTTGGTCAACAATGCGGGCATGAGTCCCTATTGCGCCAGCCATGAAGTGACGGAAAAGCTTTTCGACAGCGTGCTAAACCTGAATTTCAAGGGGCCGTTCCGGCTTGCCAGCCAGATCGGCAAGCGGATGTATGATGGCGATGGCGGGACGATCATCAACATATCATCGACAGGGGGCGTGATGCCGCTGCCGGGAATCATCCCCTACGGTTCATCCAAGGCCGCTCTGAACGCGATGACGCTGTCGATGGCGCATGAATATGCACCCAAGGTGCGTGTGAATACGCTGTCGGCCGGGCCATTCCTGACCGACATCGCCGATGCCTGGATGCCCGAGGCGCGCGAGACGGCACGCAATGCCCTGAACCGGCCCGGTCGACCCGAGGAGGTGGTAACGTCAGCGCTCTACCTCGCCAGTCCGGCATCAAGTTACACCACCGGCACGCTGCTCCGCGTGGACGGCGGCACTTGGTAGGGCATTGGGTGAGGACAATCCCGAAGGTCCACGCACGACCGCACCGCCGGTCGCGATTCGTTTTCTGCCTATTTTGTCAGCCACTTGGCCGCGAATAATCTGCCTTCGGAAAAGTCCATTCGTCGCAAAATTCGGTGACCCGCCTCAATTTTCCCAAAAAATCGCTGCGCACCCAATCTGCAGCCCATGATCGGACTAGCGCTCAACCTGCGCCCTCGCTACGGGATAAACTTATATAAATAGGTTCCTGTTTTCGGGTCGGGAGAGTATGCATTGCCGTTACTTAGAATGAGCCGCCTTTCGCGTTCAACTCTGTCGTTGGGCGCTCTGGCTGTCACATGCAGCCTGTGCTGGACTGGCGCGGCCAGCGCCCAGAGCGCGCAGCATGGTCCTGCCGATCCAATGCCGAACAAGGGTGCGACACAGCCTGAACAATCGGACAGGACCGGCTCTCCATTATCGCCCTTATCACCGGGATCCTCATCGCTTGCGCCAACGGGCAGGCCGGCAAAACGCAATCCCGAAGACTATGCGCGCTTCGACAAGTTACGCGAACCCATGCTGACAACGCAGTTCCCGGGCATCATCGACACTATCGTGGGCAATCGCGGCGGCGTTCGCGACGCGCTGGCCGATCACGGCATCGGGGTCGAGATGCAGTCGGCTTCGTCAGTTCAAACATCTCTGACCGCCACCGGTATGCCGAGCGATCCACAGGTCTACAATGGCCAGAAATTTACGCTGCGCAACAACGCGCTCAACATCTACGTCACCAAGACGCTGGACGACATCGGCCTGGGCGACACGATGCTGACGGTCGGCGGCGGCTATTCGGTAACAAGCTTCGCCCCCAATGGCCGCAATTCGATCACCTTCAAGACGCTGTCCATCTATCATGGCTTCGCCAATCATACGGTGGAGGTGAAAGCGGGCTTCTTGCAGAATTATCTGCATTTCGCGGGTCTTATCACCGGCGGGAATCCGACATTGACGACGGGGCTTGTCTCGCTGCTGCCCGTTCAGGCTGGCCTGAGCGCAGAACCGGCCACCACGCCTGGCGTCAACGTCCAGATCAACGGCAAGAAGGGCCTTTACCTGCTGGGCGGGGTGCAGCGATCGCTCAACCCCCGCGGAATTGCAGAAGAAATCCGAACGAACGGAATCGGCCTTGATTGGCATCAGCATAATGCCAAAGCTCTTTATATCGGCGAAGTCGGTATCCGGCGCAAAGCATCTCCCACGCAGCGCAGCTTCTGGGCGCGGGCGGGCTATCTCTACAACATGTCGGATTATGACCGCTTCCTGGGCGGCAGCGACCATAATTATTCCTATTACGCGCTGATTGATTATCAGGCGACCCGGCCCGACAACCAATTGTTCTTCCGAGGCCTTTATCTGGGCGCCAGCTACAGCGCGGCGCGCAAATCAGTCAGCGCTTTCAGCCATGCGGGCGAGATACGGGCCTATTATGTTGGCCCATTCAACGCCAGGCCGACCGATTCTTTAAACCTGACCGTCAGTTACAATCGGTTCAGCGAAGACCTGCACGCATCCTATGCGCTGCGCGGAATCGACACCGCCCGGCACCAAGTCGGCATATCGGGTGCCTATGCAGTCCATCTGGGCCCCGGCGTCCGTATTGCACCCGCACTGCAATATGTGTTCAACCCGACGTTCCTACCGGGATACAAGAATGTGCTGCTGGGGTCGGCCTCACTCTATCTGGCGTTCTGAAGCATAGGAGTCGCTCCAGTCAGGATTGACTGACTGGAGCCGACTTCCGTCACGCTACATTATTTACCGATGAATACCGGCGCACGCTTGCTCTTTACCGCATCCAGCCCTTCCTTGAAATCCTCCGTGCCCAGCAGGATCGCCTGGTTGAGGACGTTGGTGGACCATTCCGCCTCCATGGATGTCTCCAACCCGCGATGCAGCGCTTCCTTCACCTGTGCATAGGCGAGGGGAGCGATGGCGGCGAGTTCCAGCGCCAGTTCCCGGCCGCGATCGGCCAGCGCGTCGATCCCGACCAGTTCGGACGCCAGACCGATCCGCTCAGCCTCCAGCGCCTTGACTGGCAGGCCGCGCAGCACGATCTGTGTGGCACGGCCAAGGCCGACGAGCCGCGGCAACAGAAAGACGCCACCCAGCGGCGGCATGATGCCCAGTTTGATCCAGCTTTCCTGAAAGAAGGCATTGTCCGCCACAATGCGGAAGTCGCAGGCGAGCGACAATTCGCAGCCGACGGTGACAGCGGCCCCCTGCACCAACGCAACCGTGGGTTTTGGACAATGGTAGATGCGCTTGGCTGCGCCCTGGAAATGGGAGTAGATCTGCGCCTTGATCTGCGGCGCCGGGGTGCGGGTGAGTTCATCGAGAAAGGCAAAATCGGCGCCCGCGCAGAAATGTTTGCCCGCCGCTGCCAGTACGATCACAGACACGGCAGGGTCGGCAGTCAGCGCGTCCATGCCCCGACAGATTTCCTCCATAGTCTGCGGGCGCAGCGTATTGCCCTTTTCGGGCCGGTTAAGGGTCAGGGTCCCGATACGGTCGGCGACGGAAAGGGCGATATCCTCATATTGGCTCATACGGGCTCCTCTGATTTATGGATTTTGGCCATAACATAGTTATACAGGTTGGCCAGCCCACCTCGCCTCGCTGACGCCTTATCGCTGCTTGGTCGGGTCGATCATCGCGATGAAATTGGCGATCTGCTCCTCACCGCCATTGGGGCGCCAGCCGGACACGGCCATCGCGTCGCTGCCGGGGTCGCTCCCATGACGCATCCGCCCCTTATTGTCCTCCATCGCATCGACGATGAAGCGGGCGGCATCCTCGATCGACCAGATGGTGAAATCGCCCGCGAACAGTTCGCGCTGACGCTTCGCCATGGCTTCATAGGCAGGATATTCGACCGCGTGTGCGACACGGACCGTAACAGACTCCTTGTTGATACCGGTCTTGACCGCGCCGGGCAGGATTTCCAGAACGGAGATGCCGAACTGTTCCACCTCAGCCCGCAAGGTTTCGGTAAAGGCCATCATCGCGCCCTTGGTCGCGCGATAGGGTGCGAGGAAGGGCATGGGATTATAGATCGACCCGGAATTGATGTTGCAGATCAATCCTTTGTGTCGTGCGCGCATGATCGGGATGGCACGCTGTGTCATGGCGACATGGCCGAGAAAATTGACTTCGAAATAGAGCCGCCATTCGTCGAGCGGGATATGTTCGATCGGAAGATTCTTGAGGCGGATGCCGGCATTGTTGACCAGCACGTCGAGATCATCTGGAAAGGCGAAATCGCCCGGCCGGGTTATGTCGAGCACCTGAACGTCGACCGCGCCGGGCAAACCATGCACCGCCTGCTCCACATCGGCGCGCTGCGCCTCTTCATAGATGAGCGCCAATGTCCTGTAGCCCCGCCGCGCGGATTCTGCAGCGATGCCAAGGCCGATGCCGCCGCCTGCGCCAGTCACCGCCATAGTGCCGTCGATCCTCATCCTCACCGCCCTTTCTTAAACAGGTTCCTGTTTCTGATATGGAAGAATGATCGGGAGAAAAAGGAGAAATCGACGAAGCGCATTCGTTACCATTCGCCTTCCCGCGCGACGGCCTCGCGCATCGGCGCGAGGCCGATGAAAAAGAGCAGCGCGGTGATCGGGCCAAGGACGCCGTAGGTCCAAGCCAGCGCGAGACCGATGCTCGCGTCGGTGGCGAATATATGCTGCGTCAGGAAACCGACGACCGCTGGCCCCAGGGTCATTCCGAACAGAGCCACGCTCATCAGATAGAGCGCAGATATCCGCCCGCGAAGGTGCGGCGGCGTCGCGACCTGCACGGCCGACGCGCCGATCGCGCCCATGTTCAGCGGGAAGATGATGATCAGCGATCCGACGAAGAACAAGGTCGGGTTCGGCGCAAGATAGGTTGCAACACCGAACAGGCCCATTACGACGCCGCCCACGACATAATAGCGGAAATGCGCGTCCCGCTGGCCGCGCGCGAACATCCAGTCGACGATGCGTCCGCCGATCAGCAGGGCCGCGACGCCCGTAACCAGACCGAAGGCGCCCAACGCATAGCCCGCCTGCTGCACGCTCCAGCCGAAGGAACGGATGAGGAAGGTCGGATTCCAGGCAAGCCGCGCATAGACCAGCCCCATGACCAGCGAGAAACCGAGAATCTGGCAGAAATAGAAGGCCTTGCGACTGGCCATGAAGCGGAACACATCGCCCCATCCCGCGCCCACGCCGGCCGGTCGCGTACGCTCAGGTTCATGGATGAAGATGGCCAGCGCCGCGAGGACGAAGCCTGGCAGCGCGGTGACAACAAAGGCGAACCGCCATGCCTCCAGCCGGCCAAGCAAGGGGACGGCAATGCCGTTGGCGGCCATGTGCAGGATATAGCCACCGATCGCCAGAGAGCCTTCCGCGCCCAGCAATGCGCCGATCATGAAGACTCCCAGCGCGAAGGTCAGACGCCGCTTGGGGAACAGGTCCGACAAGATGGAATAGGCGGCGGGCGCCAGAGCCGCCTCCCCCGCGCCCACGAAAATGCGGGCGATCAATATATGACTGTAGCTGGTGGCGAGACCCGACGCCATGGCGGCGCAGGACCAGATGAGGACGCCGCCCATGACGATCCAGCGGCGCGGATAGCGATCGACAGCCATGCCGAGCGGGAGGCCGCACAGAGCGTAAAGCACGGCGAAGGCGAACCCCTGTAGCAGGCTGACCTCGAAATCGCCGACGCCGAATTCCGCGCGGATGGGCTTGACCATCAGCGATATGATCTGCCGGTCAAGATAGGCCGTCGCAAAGAGCAACATGAGGATGATGGTGCTGGTCCAGGCGACGATCGGCCGGGGATAGCCGTGATCGTCCATGGGCGTGGCAGCATTTCCCACGCGATTTTCTGCCGTCACCGTACCGCTCATGACCTGCCCTCTCCTCGCCGGCCTTTTGCGGCCTGACCCCTATACGGTAGCGATTTGACAGCAATCCGAAAGCGATTTGTGCGCAATGGCGTAAAGGCGTGGTTTCAGTCGAGCGGAAACGGCTTCATCGTGCGGGTTTCGGGCGGAGTGATTTCATGGAGCCGGTCGAGATAGTAACGCAGATAGCCGTGCCAGCTTTGCGCTGCCGCCTCTCCGTCGCCCGCCTCGATATGGGCGATCATTTCCTCCTTAATGCGGATTGCGGTCAGGAAACGGCTTTCCTGGTCGGGATCGTGCGGCAGCGCGCGAGACAGGACGGATAGCTGCATGTCGGCAATCTCGCCGATCACCAGACACAGGAGCCGCAGCGATTCGCTGCCGCAATTGCGCACGAGCAACTCGCGAAAATCGCGGCCGCGCTGGTAGAAGCTCGGCCGGTCATGGACGATGAAACGCTGCGACGCGGCATTTTGTGCGAGTTGGGACAGTATCTCGCGGGTGCCATGGCGGGTGAAGGAGCGGACCGCGGCAGGTTCGATCGTCATGCGCGTCTCGAAAACTTCGGTGATCGTCGCATTGCGCATTTGCAGGAACACGCCCGCGAACAGGGCGATTCGGCTGGGATCGGGCGGAACGACCCGCGCGCCGCCCCGATTGCCGCGCTGGATTTCCAGCAATCCTTCCGATTGGAGGATGCGCAAGGCTTCGCGGCAGGACGGGCGCGACACGCCGAACCGCTCCATCAATTGATGTTCGGCCGGCAGCATCTGCCCCACGCCCCAGGTGCCGGCGGCAATTTCGCTGCGCAGCGTGGAGGCGATCTGGTCCGCGACGTTGCGCGAGGGAAGCAAGGAATAGTCGGCGGTCATGACCCTACTTCTAGGAAGGGCCGCCCGGCTTTGCCAGCCCGCACATTTATATCGCTATCGATTTGAGTCTATCCGATTGACAATTGTGCCGCGCTGTAGTTTCTCGACGGCATAAAAGACGAAGAAGACAGGATGGGAGAGAGATGATGAAGTGCGTATGTCGTGCTGCGTTCGGCGCAGCATCCATGATCGCCATGACGGCCGCGATGTCGGCCCAAGCCCAAACATCCGCCACGTCACAGGCAGACGTGCGATCCGATGGCTATACCGACATCATCGTCACCGCACAGCGGCGCGAGGAGCGTTTGGTAGACGTGCCCGCATCCATCGTAGCGATCAGCGGCGAGCAGCTGACCCGCGCCGGCGTCAACGGCATGGACGACCTCACGCGCCAGGCACCGGGCGTCATCATCAACAAGACCGGCGCATATCTGCAACCCACCGTGCGCGGCATCGGCGCCAGCGTGCAGGGTGGAGGCGCGGAATCGAATGTCGCCATATATGTCGATGGGGTCTATGTCGCCAGCCAGACCGGCGCGATGTTCGACCTGGCCAATCTGGAATCCGTGCAGATTTTGAAGGGGCCGCAGGGCACCCTGTTCGGGCGCAACGCCACCGGCGGCGCGATCCTCATCACGACGCGCGACCCCAGTCATGATCTGTCCGGCCAGATCAACGCCAGCTACGGGCGGTTCAACGAATATAAGTTGAGCGCTTATGTGACCACCGGGCTGACCGATACGCTGGCGGCGGATCTCTCCACTTATTATCGCAGTTCGGACGGGTTCGTGCGCGACCTTCGCACCAATGCGCTGCGCGGTGAGCAGTCGAGCCTGGACCTGCGGTCCAAATTGCTGTTCGAACCCAGCGACGACGTGAAGTTCGTCCTGTCAGGATCGCACAATGAAACCAATGATCCGGCTGGCCTCAACTATACCTCGCTCAACGGCAATACAGTAGGCCGCAACTTCCCCAATTCCCTGCCCGTCGCCACCGATCGCCGCCATGTCAGCCAGGAACTGCCGACCAGGATCGACACCAATACCGAGTCTGTGGCGCTCAACGGATCGATCAAATTCGACTTCGCAACGCTGAACCTGATCTCAGGCTATCGAACCGAAGAGGACTATATCGAGACAGACCTGGATTCGAGTTATGCGCCCACATCCTATGCGACCTACGACCAGTTCAACGACAGCTTCAGCCAAGAAATCAATTTCACGTCGCCGCCCGGCGCCGATTTTTCGTGGGTCATAGGCGCCTTCTATTATTGGAACGCGGCGGGATCGAAGAGCTGGAACCTCAACGGCCGTCCTTTCTACAAGGCGCGCATCACCAGCGATTCCATTTCCGGCTTTGCTGACGGCACCTATGACCTGGGCAGAGTTTCGGTCATCGCGGGGGTGCGTTACAGCAGCGAAAAGCGCAGGTTCAAGCGCGGGCTGCCCGGCGCAGCCTATACGGTCGATACGTCCGCGACCTTCAATTCGTGGACGCCACGTTTCGGCCTGCGCTATGACGTGGGTGATCGGTCGAACATCTATGCGACCTTTTCCAAGGGCTTCAAGAGCGGCCTCTACAACATCTCGTCCCCATCGACCATTCCAGTGTTGCCGGAGAAGATCGACGCCTATGAAGTCGGTTTCAAAAGCGCGAGCCGGCTGCTCGATTTCAACGCTGCGGCGTATCTGTACAAATATAACGACATTCAGGTCACGGCCTATGACTATACGTCCGGGGTATCACGCCTGTTCAACGCGGCGAAAGCCGAGGTCTACGGGTTCGAACTGGATGCGGCCTGGCGCCCGTCCGCCAATTTCGATGCGCGCGCGGCGATCGCCTATACCCATGCCGAATTCACCCGCTTCCCTGGCGCACCGGCGTTCACGCCGTCCGCCACGCTTCTCAACGGTGCGCCTTGCCCTGATCACAACTGCGGCAATGTGCAGAGCCTGGTCGACGCCAGCGGAAACCAGATGCTGCGCGCGCCCGAACTGACACTGAGCGCGGCGGCCAATTACCGCTTCCCGCTCGACAATGGCGGGGAGGTGGCGTTCGGCGTGCGCCCTTATTGGTCGAGCAAGATCAACTACAGTTTCCAGGAGCGCATCCGCCAGCCATCCTATTTCACGCTGGATGCCGACATCAGCTGGTCGCTGAACGAACAGGTCCGCCTGACGCTGTGGGGACGCAACCTGACCGACGCCACATACGCAAATTCGCGTTCGGAAAGTTCGGCCCGCGACGCCATCGCCTGGGCGCAGCCGATCTCCTACGGCATCGCAGGCAGCTATAAATTCTGACACCATGGCCCGCGCGCTCGCCTCACCAGGCGCGCGCGGGCGCTATTTTGAGGAGCCATGATGCATCCGCGCCTTCACGCCGCCACCGAACCGGCCCGACCTGCTGCCATATTGGCCGAAACCGGCGAAACGCTGACCTATGGCGCGCTGGAAACGGTCGGCAACCAGGGCGCCCATTATTTCCGCTCTCTTGGCATCGGCGCGGGCGACACGATCGCCATTTGGCTGCCCAATACACTGCGCTATTTCGAGATTTACTGGGCAGCGCAGCGTGCCGGCCTCTATATCACACCGATCTCCACCAAGCTGACGGCGGATGAAGCGGCCTATATCCTCAATGATTGTGAGGCGCGGTTGTTGGTTGCGGATGCGGGCATGGCTGCGCTCGACGATCTGCTGGCACAGCAACCTGGCCTGTGTCCGAAACTCGCGACCATCCTGACCGCCGACAGCGACAAGTCGGGGTTGAGCCATTGGCACGATGCCATCGCGCCTTTCCCGGGCACTCCGATCGCTGACGAGAGCGCGGGCTTCCATATGGTCTATTCATCCGGCACGACCGGACGGCCCAAGGGAATCCGCCTGCCGCTGACCGGCGGCCCGGCGACCGAGCCGCATATGCTCGCCGACCGACAGAAAAGCCGCTATGGCGTAGGGCCGAACACCGTCTTCCTCAGCCCCGCGCCAATCTATCACACGGCTCCCCTTGCCTTTTCCACCTCCGTCCAGCGGCTGGGCGGGACGGTCGTGATGCTGGGCAAGTTCACCCCCGAAGCCGCGCTCGAAGCGATCCAGACCTATCGCGTCACCTCCACCCAGATGGTGCCGACGATGTTCCTGCGCCTGTTGCGCGTGCCAGATGGGCAACGGCTGGGTTATGATTTGTCTTCCCTCACCCATGTCGTCCATGCCGCCGCCCCCTGCCCGGTCGACGTCAAGCAGGCGATGATCGACTGGCTGGGACCAATTATTTACGAATATTATGGCGGGTCGGAGGGCAATGGATCGACCTTCATCACGTCGCAGGAATGGCTGCGCAAGAAAGGGTCGGTCGGCCGGGCGGATTGGGGGACCATCCATATCTGCGACGAGGCAGGCCATGAACTGCCCACCGGCGAGCAGGGGATCGTCTATTTCGAGGGCGGCTGGGACTTCAAATATCTCAACGACGAACAGAAGACGGCCGATGCGCGCAATCCGCTCCACGCCGACTGGTCCACGCTGGGCGATGTCGGCTATCTCGACGCCGACGGCTATCTGTTCCTGACTGATCGCAAGAGCTTCATGATCATTTCGGGCGGGGTGAACATCTATCCGCAGGAAGCGGAGAATATATTGAGCTTCCATCCCAAGGTTGCCGACGTCGCGGTAATCGGCGTACCCGACGTGGACATGGGCGAGGCGGTGAAAGCGGTGGTCCAGCCGCGCGACTGGACGGAAGCCGGCGATGCTTTGGCCGAAGAGCTTATCGCTTATTGCCGCGCCAGATTGAGTGCGATCAAATGCCCGCGATCAGTGGATTTCGAGCGCGAACTGCCGCGGCACGAGACCGGCAAGCTCTACAAGCGCGAGATTCGCGACCGCTACTGGCAAACGAACGACAAGCGTATCGCCTGATGTACGTTCAGGCGCCCGCGCGCACCGCCTGGTCCCAAGCCAGTTCCGCCAGTGCCGGAAAAGCGTCGGCGCGGCTCTTCGCCTCCGCATTGGCCGCGGTACCGCGCAGATAGCGTCCCTTTATGCCATGGATGATCGCAGCGAAGCGGAAGAAGTTGAATGCCATGGCGAAATCATAGCCTGGCAAGGAGTCCCGGCCGCTGTTGCGGCAATAGGCGGCGAGATATTCCTCTTCGCTGGGGATGTTGAGCGCCTTGAGGTCCGCGCCTGCCAAGCCCGGCACGATCAGCGGCGGCATCCGGTACATCATCGCATGATAGGCAAAATCGGCAAGCGGATGACCGAGCGTCGAAAGCTCCCAGTCCAGCACGGCGGTGATGCGCGGCTCGCTGGGGTGAAAGATCATATTGTCGGAGCGGAAATCCCCATGGACGACCGAAACCTCCTCCCCGACCGGGATGGCGGTGGGGAGCCATTCGATCAGCCGGTCCATATGCGGATTCCGGCCCGCTTCCTCGTCCGCCAGATATTGCTTCGACCACCGGGCGATCTGCCGTTCGAAGTAGCTGCCGGGACGACCATAATCCTCCAGCCCAACGGCCTTGTAATCGACCTTGTGAAGGGCGGCGATGGTGGCGTTCATCGCCGCAAAATAGGCGGGGCGCTCCTCACGATCGACATCGGGGAAGGTCGCATCCCACATGATGCGTCCCTCCACCATCTCCATGATGAAGAACCAAGTGCCGATGACGCTGTCGTCAGTGCACAGACCATAGACATGGGCGACGGGAAAATCGGCCTTTTCGAGCGCCGCGAGGACGCGCGCCTCGCGATCGACCGCATGGGCGCCCTTGACCAGTTGGCCGGGCGGCTTGCGGCGCATGACATAACTGCGCCCGGGCGTGATCAGCTTGTAGGTCGGGTTGGACTGGCCGCCCTTGAACTGCTCTACGATGAGCGGCCCCTGATAGCCTGCCACATGGTCCTGCATCCACGCCGCGAGCGCCGCTTCGTCGAAGCGATGCTGTTCGCGGACGGCGCTCGTGCCCTTCTGGTCCTCGAAGCTCATCGTACCTCCATTGCAGGTGCCGTTTCCAGATCGCCGCCCTGGGCATGTTTCCAATCGCGCTTGATCTTCTTGGCCAGGCTCCATTTATGCACTTCGGTAGGGCCATCATAGATCCGGAAGGCGCGAACCTCTCGGTAGAAGGCTTCCACCATCGTGTCTCGGGTGACGCCGGTGCCGCCCAGCACCTGCACGCAGCGGTCAGCGACGCGACTGAGCGCTTCAGACACGGCGACCTTGGTCATCGAGCTTTCCACGGTGCCCAGGCTTCCGGTGTCCAGCACATCGGCGCACCAGTCGATCATCAGTTCCGACTGCTTGAGGTCGATCATATTCTCCGCCAGCATGAAGCCGACACCTTCATGGTCGATCAACTGCTTGGAAAACGCCTTGCGCCGGTTGGCATAATCTACCGCGATCTCGTGCGCGCGTACCGCGACGCCATGCCAGCGCATACAATGCGAAAGGCGCGCGGGGCTGAGGCGAACCTGCGCATATTTGAAGCCTTCGCCCGGCTCCCCCAGCATCTGGTCGGCGGGGATGCGCAGATTGTCGATCTCGATTTCCGCATGGCCGCCGGGCATGGCATCGTCGATCGTGTCGAGCACGCGCACCGTCCTGATCGCCGGGTCGGGCAGATCGACCATGAACATGCAGGCGCCACCATCGGCGGTTCCGCCCTGCGCCCTGGCCATGATGATACCAACACCTGCGCCATCAGCGCCGGTGATGAACTTCTTGCGCCCGTTCACGACCCAGTGGTTCCCGTCTAGGCGGCAGGTCGTCTTCATCATCGAGGGGTCCGATCCTGCGCCGTCCTCGCTCGCCGGTTCCGTCATGAAAAAGGCCGAACGCATCCTGCCTTCGACCAGGGGCTTGAGGAAGCGCGCCTTAAGTTCGGGACTGCCGACCTTGCCCAGCAGGTACATATTGCCCTCGTCGGGCGCAGTGGTGTTGCAAGCGAGCGGGCCAAGAATCGACAGGCCCGACTTGCGCAGGACCAGCGCGGTCTCCCGCTGGGTCAGATGGCTGCCATCGGGCAGGATGTGGGGCGTGAGCACGCCCGCCTCGCGCGCCAGGCCCTTCAGTTCATCCACCAGTTCGTCCGACGGACCATGGCTGTTGCGGCGCGTGTCGCTTTCATAAGGAACAACGACATTCCTGACGAATTTTTCGACTCGCGCGGCGATCTCCATCGCACGCTGCGAATATTGTTCCTTGGCTTCCACGGTCGCCATATCATTCTCCCTCGAAACGATTTTCCGGGCGTCAGCCCGCTATACGGGCCTTTGCCGCCGCATATTGTGCGGCGAGCTTTTCCACCAGCTTGGCCGCGGGCACGACCGCGTCGACCGCGCCGATACCCTGGCCGCAGCCCCAAATGTCGCGCCAGGCTTTCTTGCCGTCGGACAGATCGGCGAAGTTCATCTTCGACGGGTCGGACTCGGGCAGGTTGTCGGGGTCAAGCCCGGCCAGCAGGATGGACGGCTTGAGATAATTGCCGTGGATACCGGTGAAGAGATTGGAATAGACGATATCCTCGCCGGAACTGTCGACAATCATCTGTTTGTAGGCGGGGTCCGCATTGGCCTCCTCCGTCGCGATGAAGGCCGAGCCCATATAGGCAAGATCGGCGCCCATCGCCTGGGCCGCCAATATCGCATCGCCAGTCGCGATTGATCCGGACAGGGCGAGCGGACCGTCCCACCAACTGCGGATTTCCTGGATCAAGGCGAAGGGCGAGAGCGTGCCGGCATGGCCGCCCGCCCCGGACGCAACGGCGACCAGCGCGTCGGCACCCTTTTCCACCGCCTTCTTCGCAAAGCCATTATCGATGACATCGTGGAACACGATACCGCCATAGCTGTGGATCGCCTCGAACACGTCGGTGCGCGCGCCGAGCGACGTGATGACCATCGGCACCTTATATTTAACGCAGAGCGCCAGATCCTCCTCCAGCCGGGGATTGGTGCTGTGGACGATCAGATTGACGGCAAAAGGGGCGTCCTTATCCGTCAACTCGCTGCTGAGCTTCTGCAACCATTGTTCGAATGTGCCGGAAGGGCGCGCGTTGAGCGAAGGGAAGGAGCCGACCACGCCCGCGCGACATTGCGCGATCACCAGGTCCGGCTGCGAAATGATGAATAGCGGCGACGCGATTACCGGGATGGACAGGCGATCCTTGAACAGGGCGGGCATCGACATGGTGGCGGGTCTTTCAGTTGGATGGTGGACGTCGCGCGATCAGACGCGGCCGGTGACGGGCAGGCTGGCGCCAGTGATCGCGGAAGCGGCATCGGACAGTAGGAAGGCGACGACCTGCGCGAGTTCGAGCGGCGTCACCCATTTGCCAGCGTCAGCATCCCCCATGTCGGCGCGGTTGGCGGGCGTGTCCATGATCGAAGGCAGCACTGCGTTGACCCGAATGCCCTGCCCCTTATGCTCCTCGGCGAGCGCTTCGGTGAGGCGGGCGACGCCGGACTTGCTCGCGGTATATGCGCCCATGCCCATGGCGGCCCTTGCCGTGGCGGCCGCCCCCACATGGACGATGGCGCCTCCCGCCGGCATCAGCGGCACGGCGGCGCGGGCAGCATTCAGCGCGGTACGGACATTAATACGGTAGAGGAAATCCCAACTGTCCGGGCTGCCTTCCATCACCGTTTCCCAACGGAAACCGCCGGCGATGCTGGCAAGGCCGGCTATGCCGGATGACAGCGCGGGATGGGCGAACGCAGCGTGGGTCGTTTGCGTATCGGTCAAGTCGACGCCGCCGATGAAGATGCCAGGAAAATCGGCGGCGCTATCGGCCAGGTCGAGCCCGACGACGGAGAGGCCCTGATTGGCCAGATGCGCGGCCACGGCCGCTCCCAATATGCCCGCTGCCCCCGTGACGACGATCGGCTTGCTCATGATCCCATTCCTTCAATTGTCGATGGTCCCGCGGCCGCCGCCGACCGGGATGGTGACGCCCGACAACCAAGCGCCTGCTCGCGACGACAGGTAGATCACGGCGCCGCCAATATCCTCTGCCGTGCCTATCCGCGCTCCGAGGGGCGAAGCGGCAGCAGCCATATCCGCTTCATTGTCGAAATCGGCGACCGACGCGGTCATCTTCGAAGGGAAGAAGCCCGGTGCGATCGTGTTCACGCTGACATGCTCTCCCGCGAGAAACTTGCCCATATGGCGGCCCATGTGGATGAGGCCCGCCTTGGTCGCCGAATAAGGATAGCTTTCCCAGAGCGGCACCTGCATCCCGTCGATCGACGCGATGTTGATGACGCGCGCGGGATCCTCCGCCGTACCGGCGGCCCGCAGGGCGGGCAACAGCGCCTTGGTGATCTCGAAAGGGGCGAGCAGGTTGAGTTGGAGCACCTTTTCGAAGCCGGCGCGAGGAAACTGGTCAAGCGGCGCACCCCAGGTCGTGCCCGCATTATTGACGAGAATGTGCAGCGGGCCGGCCGCATTCACGACATCCGCCACCTTGGTCACGCCCGCTTCGCTGCCAACGTCAGAGGCGATGGCAGTCACGTCGCCAAAGGCGCGCAAGCGGTCGGCGGCGGCCTCTATATCCTTCTCCTTGCGGGAGCAGATGAAGACCTTGCAACCTGCCTGCGCCAGCGCAGTGGCGATCATATAGCCGATGCCGCCCGATCCGCCCGTGACGAGGGCGGTTTTGCCGCTGATGTCGAAAAGCCTTGCAATGTCCATATTTCAGCCTTTCGCCCTGCTCCTGAGTCTGCACGCCTTGGACCAACATAGATATATAGGTCAACTATGTTTGAACAGGCCGAAGCGTCAAGGCGCGACAATTGCCTGCAATTCGGATTCCAGCCAGCCGCGGATGCCGGGACTAAGTTCGCCGGTCAACGGGTCAAGCGGGAATACCGACCGGTAAAGGAAGAGGCCGGCCGTCACCAACAGCAGCCGGGCAGCCCGGTCCTCCGCATCGCTGGTGCCGAACCATTGGGCAAGCGGGGCGGCGAGCTTTGTGCGTACCAGCCTTTCGGTGATCGCACGCGCGCCCTGATCCGAGGTCGAGAGCATCATCATGTTGAGCGGATGGCCGCCGCTCTCGTCGCGCTCGATCAGCCGTTCCAGCAAGGCATGGCCGAAATTCTCGCGCGGTACGCCCGTCAGCACACGATGGTCGAACACCGATTCCAGTGCGGCTTCGAACAGCCCCTCCTTAGACCCGAAATAGCGGCTGACGAGACCCGGACTGACATCGGCACGGCGGGCGATGTCGCGCACGCCGGTTTCGCCGAAGCCATGGCGGGAAAAAATCTGCCGCGCCGCGAGCAGGATACGTTCGCGGGTCGCTTCCGCATCTCGTTTTTTGTCTGCCATCGCGGGCGATGATGTCAGTGCAAGGCGCAATTGACAAGCCATGTATACCACTGTTTACTTATGCGAGAGTCCCGAATCGAACGTGGACCATCGTCATGCGCCAGGAGAGAATTGCCATGAATCTGGAAGCCCCCGACGTCAGCCTGCACATCGGCCACGAAAGCCTTTCGTCCGGTTCGGGCGGAACCCATGACCATATCAGCCCTGTCACCGGCGCCGTGCAGAAGAGCATCCCGCTGGCCGGCCCGGCGGAAATCGAACGCGCCGTCGCCAAGGCCGAATCGGTCCGCGAACAATGGCGCCGCACCCGGCCGGAAGAGCGGCGCGCCATCCTCAACCGGCTGGCCGACCTGATCGAGGCGAATGCGCAGGAATTCGGCAAGATGGCGGCGCTGGATGGCGGCACGCCGCTGATGATGGGCACCGGCAGCGTCGGCACAGCGGTCGCCTGGACCCGCTATTATGCGGGCTGGTGCGACAAGCTGTCGGGCGAAATGATCTCCACGCTCGATACGCGCGGCGAATTTTCCTACACCGTTCCCGAACCGATCGGCATCGTAGGCATCATCATCACCTGGAACGGGCCGCTGATCTCGCTGGGGATGAAGGTCGGCCCGGCGCTGGCGGCGGGCAATTGCGTGATCGTCAAGCCGGCCGAACTGACGCCCTTCGCGCCCGAACTGTTCGCGCGGCTGGCACAGGAAGCAGGCGTGCCCGACGGCGTGCTGTCGATCCTGCCGGGCACGGGGGAGGCGGGTGAAGCGCTGGTGCGGCATTCCAAGGTCGGTCTCATCACCTTCACCGGGGGGCCGACCACTGCGCGCAAGATCATGTCGGCCTGCGCCGACCGGATCAAGCCGTCGATCATGGAACTGGGCGGGAAGTCGGCCAGCCTTCTGTTCCCGGACGCGGACGTGGACGCGGCCTGCGAACGGGCTATCTTCTGGACGATCGGCATATTGGCCGGCCAGGGCTGCGCGCTGCCGACGCGCTTGCTGGTCCATGCCGATATCTATGACGCCGTGCTCGAAAAGCTGACGGCGATCGCCAGCCGCTACAAGGTCGGCAATCCGTTCGAGGAAGGAACGCAGGTCGGCCCGCTGATCAACGCCGCGGCGGTCGAGCGGGTGCTGGGCATGTTCGACCGGGTGCGGTCGAAAGGATCGGGCCGTTTCCTCATGGGCGGCGCTCGTTGCGGCGGGGATCTCGCCAAGGGCAATTATGTCGAACCGACGATCATCGCCGATGCCGACCCGGACAGCGAGATTGCGCAGGTCGAGATTTTCGGACCGGCGCTGGTCGTCATGAAGTTCCATGACGAGGACGAGGCGGTCGCCATCGCCAACAACAGCGAATATGGGCTGGCGGCCTATATCCAGTCTAATGACCTGAAACGCGTGCATCGGCTGGCCGAACGGCTTCATGCGGGCGGCGTCTATGTCAACGGCGCGACCCAGATCAACGCCCACACGCCCTTTGGCGGCATCGGCATTTCCGGATTCGGCAAGGAAGGCGGGAAGGCCGGGATCGACGAATTCCTGCACTACAAGACCGTCACCATCGCCTGAAATCCAGCCTGAGCAGGAAGACCCGACATGACATTTTCGATCGAACACTATCGGCTGGACGGCAAGGTGGCGATCGTCACCGGCGCCGGGGGCCGAGGCAATAACATCGGCCGCGCCTATGCGACGGGGCTGGCGGCGGCCGGGGCGGCCGTGGTTGTCGCCGACATCAATGGCGAGGGCGCCCATCTGGTCGCCGACGAGATCGTCGCGGCGGGCGGCAAGGCGATCGCCGTTCAGGTGGACATCACCGATCTTGCAGCCGTCGATGCCATGGTCGCGGCGGCACAGGCGGAATTCGGGGGCGTCGACATATTGGTGAATAATGCTGCGCTGATGGTGGAATCGGTCGGCACCCCGCTGCTCGACATGCCGGTGGACGCGTGGCGACGGCTGATGGAGGTCAACTTGCAGGGCGCGGTCAATTGCTGCCGCGCCGCCCTGCCCCTTCTTGAAAAAAGCGGGAACGGGCGCATCGTCAACCAGTTGTCGGCCGGCGCCTTTCCGGCGCAGACCGCCTATGGCGTCAGCAAGGTCGCGATGCTGGGACTGACCACGACGCTGGCGACCGAGCTTGGCCCCAAGGGCATCGCGGTCAACGCCATTGCGCCGGGCATGACCCAGAGCGACGCGGGCAAGATGCTGACCCCGGACGAAGGGCCGCTGGTAGACATGATGAAGATGCGTATCCCGCTGCGGATGAAGGGCCAGCCCGACGAACTGGTCGGCGCGCTGCTGCTGCTCTGTTCGCCCGCAGGGGCGTGGATCACCGGGCAGACGATCAATATCGATGGCGGATGGGTGCTGCGCAACTGAAGCGGAGAAGCGGTTTAAGGTGACAAAGGCACCGCAAGACGCCCAGGCCGCTGTCACCTTATGGCGCTTTTGATGCAGGCAGCGGTGGCGCGTCCCGGATCGCCGCCGCCACCAGATGGCGCGCGACGCCCGGCTCCAGCGTGAAGGCTCCGCCGCGCGTGATGCGGATGGTCGTATGCCCGTCGAGCGCGCGAGTCATGGCGACGTCGAACATCCGGGCGCGGCCAATGTCGAGCGCCTGATCCCAGGCTGCGGCAAAACTGTCCGCGCCTGGGCGCGCGCGCAGCCGATAGGCGCTGGCCCGCGTCATGCCGACGGCGCGCGCCGCCTGTCCCACTGAACCGAGCGCGCCAAGCGCGTCGATGAAACGCTGCTGCGTGCGCCGCGTCCAGCCATCATGCCGCTGCCGGGCGAGCGGCACGGGTGTGAATGGAATGATGATCTGGGGCGAGTCGGGGACTGTCATCCGACAGTTTGAAGCAAATGAAATCCTACATTGGAAGCGTTTTGTTGGCGCGGCGATTTGGATGCCGCGGCGGGGATAGGTGGGACACGGAATGGCGGTTTCGCACGATGTTTCCCGGGAAAGGGACATGAAAATCCCGTCACCCCAGCGACCCGAAGGGCGGCCGAAGGCCAACGCTGGGGTTTCGTGCGGAGGGGCGCAGCAGTTCAACTTGGCGCTTGCCCCAAGCGTAGCGCGCCATCGCCTGAGAGCCAAGCGTTCGCTGGGGTGACGGTATAGGGGATGACAGCATTCGCGCGGCGGCGGCGACGAAGCGGAACGCTGGATCGAATTCGGGGTCACGCAGACAATTCGACGCCCTGCCCGACGCCATGGCGGGCGCGGTAGCGGGAGGGACTCATGCCCGTCCACGCATGGAAGGCGCGCGTGAAACTGCGCGGTTCGGCATAGCCCAGGGCAGCCGCGATCGCTTCCACGCTGCGCCCAGTGCCAGCGAGCGCGCGAGTGGCCGCGTCGCGACGGACATTTTCGCGAATGGTGGTGAGGCTGCTTCCTTCCGAACGCAGGCGGCGGCGCAGCGTGTCAGGGTGGAGCGTGAGCGCCTGCGCCACCCCATCCGCACCCAGCGCCGGGTCCTGCGCCAGCATGAGGCGTACCTTGCGGGACAGGGTGCGGTCGCTCGCGGGGATCGACATCATGGCGAGCGGCGCGTCGCGCAGCATCTCCGCCAGTTCATCTCTGCTGCGGCGCACGGGAGCCCTGAGCGCATGGGCATCCATGGCGATGGCGCGATCGGTTGCGTCGAAAACCCGGGGACAGGGGAAGAGATATTTGAACTCCTCGAAATAGCCGTCCGGGCGCGGATAATCGAAGCGCGCTTCCAGCATCGGCACCGTCTCTCCCGCCAGCCAGCAAGCCAGTCGATGCCAGATGATGAGCCAGAATTCGCTGAAATAATGGGTCGGGTCGCGCTGCGGTTCGGCGAAGCGGACGGCGATGGCCAGACGATCGTGACTGTCGTGCGCGACCGTGTGGATGTCCTGGCTGGCGAGATTGTAGAAGCGGATCGCGCGGCGCAAGCCGTCGGCGACGCTGGGGCCGGCGAGCGCGACTTCGCAGGCGAAGGCGAAGGCGCCGAGCGGCATGGCATGGGCGGTGTAGCCCATATATTCGTCACCAAGAGCACGCCATATGCTGCGCACGAGGCGCGCCATCGCATCGACATCGCCGCGCCAGGCGGGGTCATGGAGCTGGGCGGGCGCGATGCCCGCTGCGCGGAGAAGATGGTCGACGTCCACGCCCCGGCGGCGCGCGCCATCGGTGCACACATGGAAATAATAGCGGTCGATCGTGGCCATATCGTTCTGCCCGATTTGGTGAGTTTAAGTCGCTCATACTGACCTGTTGGCGTCCGACAGGGAAGCCTAGACTAAGCCCTATTCGTTTCGCCGGGTAGGGCGAGAAACGATCCGAGGAGATCATCATGGCCACCACCATCGACCGCATTCCCGACCGCATCGACACCGGCGTGCAGCGCCGCGAGGAGAGCGCCGCAGAGCGCTGGGCGCGCTTTGCGCCAATCGCCACGGGCGAAGACTATGTGGAGTCGTTGCGCAATCGTGGCGTGACCGTCTATCTGTTCGGAGAGCGCATAGCCGAACCGGTCGACCATCCGATCATCCGCCCGTCCATCAATGCGCTGAAACGCACCTATGACCTGGCGGTGGAAGACCCGGAACTGGCGACCGCCCATTCGTTGCTGATCGATGCGCCGGTCAATCGTTTCCTGCATATCGTAGGCAGTCCGCAGGATCTGGTGATGAAGAACCGGATGCAGCGGCGGCTGGGCCAGTTGACCGGCACCTGTTTCCAGCGCTGCGCGGGGCTGGACACGATCAGCGTTCTGCATTCGATCACCTATGATATCGACCAGAAACACGGCACATCCTACCATCGACGCTATCTGGACTTCATGAAGGAGGCCCAGCGCAACAACATCATCCTGGGCGCGGGCATGACCGACCCCAAAGGCGACCGGTCCAAGCGGCCGAGCGAGCAGGCCGATCCCGACCTGTTCCTGCACGTGAGCCGCCGCACCGAGAAGGGCATCTATGTCCAGGGCGCCAAGGCGCACATGACCGGCGGCCTCAACAGCCACTGGATCGCGGTGATGCCGACGATGAACATGGGCGAGCAGGATCGCGACTATGCCGTCGTCGGGCTGGTGCCGGGCGATGCGGAGGGCATCACCTATATTTATGGTCGCCAGTCCTGCGACACGCGGGCGATGGAAGCAGGCGACATCGACAAGGGCAACGCGCAATATGGCGGGCAGGAAGTGCTGGTCGTGTTCGACGACGTCTTCATTCCCCACGAGCATGTGCTGATGGATGGCGAATATGAATTCGCGCAGGAGATGGTCGCGCGTTTCACCGCCTATCATCGTGCCTCCTATGTCTGCAAAACGGGGCTGGGCGACGTGATGGTGGGCGCGGCCGCCGCGATCGCCGACTATAATGGCGCCGACGCCGCCAGCCATGTGAAGGACAAGCTGGTCGAGATGACGCATCTCAACGAAACGATCTTTTCGTCCGCCATCGCGTCCAGCCATGAGGCCAAGCCGTTGCCGTCGGGTATCTTCATGAACGACGCGATGCTGGCCAATGTGTGCAAGCATAATGTCACCCGCTTTCCTTATGAGATCAGTCGGCTGGCGCAGGATCTGGCGGGCGGTCTGATGGTGACGCTGCCCAGCGAGCAGGATTTCGACCATGACGTCGCGGGCCCGATGCTGAAGAAATATTTCCAGGGCCGCGCGAACGTGCCGATCGAATTCCGCCAGCGCATGTTGCGGCTGGTCGAGAATATGACGCTGGGCCGCAATGCGGTGGGGTATCTGACGGAATCGCTGCACGGCGCGGGCAGCCCGCAGGCACAACGTATCCAGATCCTGCGCGGCATGGAGGTGGAACGGAAAAAAGGCTATGCGTGCGATCTGGCCGGCATCCGTAACGCAGAGAGCGACGCGGCCTGACCGGCGATAGATCGACTGTGGCGCCCGGCGTGATCCGGCATCGGCCGCGGTCATCGCCTGCTGGAAAAGGGTCCGGCCGCATTTCGCCGGTTGCCGTTGGGGGACAAGCCGGGCAGAACGGTGGTTCAGTCGCGGCAGACCCCCTCGTGCGCCAGCGCGCACCCTTATATCAGACACGCCGTAAGAGCGGCAATGGGAGGCATTATGACCGAGATCATCGACAGGAGCAGGGTTGATAGCCGTGCCGACATCTATGACCGCATCGTCGCCGAGCGACGATCGGTTCGCGCATTTCTGCCGACGCCCCTGCCCGCCGACCTGATCACGCGGCTGTTCACCGTAGCCGGGCGCGCACCGTCCAACTGCAATGCGCAGCCATGGACCACGCATATCGTATCGGGTGCATCGCTGGCGCGCATCCGCAATGTGTTGCTGGAACAGGCGAGGGCCGGACAGATCGATCCCGACGTGCCGCTGACGTCGACCTATGTCGATCAATATAAGGCGCGGCGGATCGGTTCCGCCGTGACATTGTTCGAGGCGACCGGCGTGGGTCGCAACGATCCGGAGGCGCGGGAAGCATCCTTCCTGCGCAATTTCGAGCTGTTCGACGCACCCCACGCGGCATTCTTCTTCATGCCGCGCTATTTCGGGCTGCGCGAGGCGGCCGATGTCGGCATGTACGCGCAGACGCTGATGCTGGCGCTGACGGCCCATGGTCTGGGATCGTGCGCGCAGGGGGCGCTCAGCCATTATGCCAGCGCGATCAAGCGCGAATTGGGCGCGTCCGACGAACTGATATGCCTGTTCGGCCTCAGCTTCGGCTATCCGGACGAGGATCATCCGTCTGCTGCGGCAATCACCGACCGGGCGCCCCTGTCGGAAACCGTCATCCTGCACGACTGACGCCATTGGGGAATATCGCCATGTCCACGCTACAACCCCTTGGTCCCACATCGCACAGCTTCGTGTCGCAGCGGCTGCGGCTCAACTATCTGGACTGGGGCAATGCGCAGGCTCCGACCCTGATTCTGATCCATGGCGGGCGAGACCATGCGCGTAGCTGGGACCAAGTGGCGCACGCGCTGCGCGACGACTGGCACATCATCTGCCCCGACTTGCGCGGCCATGGCGACAGTGCATGGTCGCCGGACGGGGCCTATACCATGCCCTATTTCATCTGCGACCTGGCCCAGCTGATCCACCAGCAGGGTGAGGCGCCGGTCACGATCGTCGCCCATTCGCTGGGCGGCGCGATCTCGCTGCGCTATACCGGCCTCTATCCCGAACATGTGCGCAAGCTGGTGGCGATCGAGGGGCTGGGCCTGCCTTCCGCCGCGACCGGCATGGGCGTGGAGAGGCCCTTCAACACGCTGTGGCGGGACTGGATCGAGGAGCGGCGCAGTCTGGCCGCGCGCCAGCCGCGCCGTTACGCCTCGATCGAGCAGGCGCTGGCGCGGATGCTGGCGGAGAACAGTCATCTGACGGAGGCGCAGGCGCGGCACCTGACCGTGCATGGCGTCGCCCGGAACGAGGATGGCAGCTTCAGCTGGAAATTCGACAATTATGTGCGGAGCGGGCCACCGTTCGACATCAGCCCTGCGGAACTGCACGCGCTGTGGGGCAACATCAGCTGCCCGACGCTGCTATGCTATGGTAATGACAGCTGGGCCGAAAACCCGCTCGAAAATGGACTGTCGGCGCATTTCCGCGATGCGTCGGTCCAGACCTTCGACAATGCCGGTCACTGGCTGCATCACGACCAGTTCGATCAATTCATCGCGACCCTGCGCGCCTTTCTCTAGCCTCGTCGCGGGCGATCGCTTCGCTCCTTGCGGACCACAGGCTGCACGCAGGAGCGATCCTTAGGTTCGCGCGCCCGTCATGCTGCTCCGCACCAATTGGGCTTGACAATATTGAGTGAGCTAATGCTATGCTTGCTCACTATTTGAGTGCCGCGCCGTGACCGCCGAGTCCCGCGGCTTTGGAACAGAGGGGAAAATCCATGCGCTTCATTCTTGCTCTTGCCGCCGCGATCACCGTTGCCTCGCCCGCGATGGCGCAGACCGCCGCCAATCCGCCGAAGGAAGGCGCGATCATCCGTGACGCGGCCAAGGCACGATTGGGCAAGATCGACCGCGTCTATCCCGATGGCTCGGTCCAGTTGATCTACCGTTCCAAATTCGTGACGATCCCCGCCGACAAGGTGATCGTGGCCGAAGATGGCGTGATGACCTCGCTCAGCCGCCAGGAAGTGTCGAAACTGAACTGATCGCAGGGCGCGCCGCAAGGCGGATCGCGGACGGAAAAAAGGGCCAGCCGGCAGCGACCGGCTGGCCCTTTTTTGAATGACGCCGTCTTCAGAGCGTCCGGGCGATCAGCATCTTCATGATTTCGTTCGATCCGCCATAGATGCGGCTGATCCGGGAATTGCGGAACATGCGGGCGATCGGATATTCATTGATATAGCCGTAACCGCCATGCAGTTGCAGACACTGATCGACAATTTCCCATTCGGTATCGGTCGCCCATAATTTGGCGATGGCGGACGTGGTGCCGTCCAGCGTGCCGTCGATTGCCTTTTCGATACAATCGTTGACGAAGGTGCGGGCGATCCGTGCCTTGCTGTACATTTCGGCAAGCTTGAACTGGGTGTTCTGGAAGTCGAACACCGGCTGGCCAAAGGCCTTGCGCTGTTTGGTATAGTCGATCGTGAGGGCCAAGGCCTTTTCCATAACGATAACGCTGGTGATGGCGATCAGCAGCCGTTCGCGTGGCAGTTCCGCCATCAGTTGGAAGAAGCCCTTGCCCTCCTCCTCACCCAGAAGATTCTGCGCCGGAACCCAGACATCGTCGAAAAACAGTTCGGACGTGTCCTGCGCCTCGTTCCCGATCTTGTCGAGATTCTGGCCACGACGGAAGCCCTCCACCTCGTCGGTTTCCACCACCAGCAGGGAGACGCCACGCGCGCCCTTCGACGGGTCCGTCTTGGCCACGACGACGATCAGGTCGGCGATCTGGCCGTTGGAGATGAAGGTCTTGGACCCGTTGATGCGATAGCCGTTCCCGTCCTTGAGCGCGGTCGTGCGGATCGCTTGGAGATCGGACCCGGCGCCCGGTTCACTCATCGCGATGGCGGCAACGAGATCGCCCGTCACCATCCGCGGCAACCAGCGCTGCTTCTGTTCCTCGGTCCCGTGCAGCTGGATATAAGGGGCGACGATGACATTGTGCAGCGACGCGGCGAAGCCTTCCGTGCCCTTGCGCGAAATCTGGTCCACGACGACCAGATCATGGCGGAAATCTCCACCATGGCCGCCATAGGCCTCCGGCACGGACACACCCAGCAGGCCGGCTGCGCCCGCCTCGCGCCAGAAGGCGCGCTCCACCTGACCGTCCTCGCGCCATTTATCCATCCGCTCGGCGGGAGCATGTTGGTCCAGGAACTTGCCGACCGCATCATGGAACATGGTGAGTTCCTCATCGGCCATGTAGGCGGGCTGGGGGAATTCGAGCGTCATCGCGGAGCCTTTGCAGCAAGGGGCGAATGTTTCGCCCGCGGGGAATCAAACCATTTCCATCGCAAAGAATGGCGCAAAGAGCAATATTACTTAGTGATATATGTCAATCAATATCCATCGACTCGCAGGCCGGCAGCCCCGCTGAGAGATCAGCCTGCTCGAGATTGGCAATCATCCGGTCGAGTATATCGCTGACCATGGCCAGCTCCTCACGCGTCACCCCTGCCAGCTGGTTGCGCTGCTCATCCTCGCCAAGCATCGTGAGTTGCGCCAGCAGCGGTGTGGCGGCGGGGGTGAGGTACAGACGGTGGGCGCGGCGATCATATTGATCAACGCGCCGTTCGATCCAGCCCTTTTCCACCAGCCGATCGACCAGCCGACTGGCGGTCACATCGCCGACATCCATTGCTTCCGCGATGGAGCGCTGCGTCGCCCCTTCGGCACGGCTGACGGCATGGATGGCCCGCCATTGGGCCAGCGTCATGCCCATGGTGCGGGCGCGCATGTCGAACCGCTTGCGTTGCAAACGGGCGGCGAGGCTGATGCGCAGACCGATCGTGCGCTCGCAATCTGTCAGGCGCTCGGTGATCGCCCACCTCCCATATAACCTGGTTAAACATCTTGCCCTGCGCCGCATTGCACGGCAAGGACGGTCAGGAGATGAATAGCGGGAGGGAAAGCATGTCGCCAGTTGAATCACAAGCCGTCATCGAACGCCCCGGCATACGCATCAAGACCCGGTTTACCGAACTGGCGGGGATCGAGCATCCCATCGTCCAGGGCGGGATGCAATGGGTGGGAACCGCCGAGATGGCGGCAGCTGTCTCCAATGCTGGGGGCCTGGGCATGTTGACCGCGCTGACGCAACCGACTCCTGACGCACTGCGCCGCGAGATCGCACGATGTCGCACGATGACCGACAAGCCGTTCGGCGTGAACCTGACCATATTGCCGTCCATCAACCCGCCGCCCTATGCCCAATATCGGCAGGCGATCATCGATGAAGGCATATCGATCGTCGAAACCGCAGGCTACAAGCCGCAGGAGCATGTCGATGCCTTCAAGGCGCACGGCATCAAGGTCGTGCATAAATGCACCGCCGTGCGCCACGCTCTGTCGGCCGAGAAGATGGGCGTGGACGCCATATCCATCGACGGGTTCGAATGTGCCGGCCATCCGGGCGAGGACGATATTCCCGGCCTGATCCTGATCCCCGCCGCCGCTGACAAGGTGAAGATCCCGATGATCGCCAGCGGCGGCTTCGGCGACGGGCGCGGCCTGGTCGCCGCGCTTGCCCTGGGTGCCGAAGGGATCAATATGGGCACTCGTTTCTGCGCCACGAAGGAGGCGCCGATCCACGAGAATATAAAGCGGGCGATGGTGTCCGCAGACGAACGTTCTACCGCCCTGATTTTCCGAACCTATCGCAACAGTGCGCGCGTGGCGAAAAATGCGATCACCGAGCAGGTGCTCGCCGCCGAGGCGAAGGGTTTGCCCTTTGAGGAGGTTGCCCATCTGGTGAAAGGCGCCCGCGGCAAGGAAGGCCTGGATAATGGCGATCCCGATCATGGCATCTGGACTGCCGGCCTCGTCCAGGGGCTGATTCACGACATACCCAGCTGCCAGGACCTGATCGACAGAATCATGGCCGACGCGGTGACCATCATCAACGGACGCCTCGCCGGCTTCCTGTCCCGCTGATCCCGACCCGACCGGTCGCAGCGAAGGGGAAGACAGAACGGGCGCCAGTCAAGGAGAGCAGGATGCACAGTGTCGACCACATGAGCGCCGAGACCGGCCCCTCCCCCGCGCGCCAGCTGTCGGCCGCGCGTCGGATACTGCTGATCGCGGCGATTCTGAGCGGCAATGCCGCCGCCGCCCTGCTGTACGATGCGTTGCCGCCGATCCTAGCGGATCTGGCAAGGCTGCTGGGCGGCGGCACGCGCGGCCAGTTCCTGGCGCAATTGGCGAGCACGTTGCCGATGCTGGGCGTGATGCTGTCGGGGCTGTTTTCAGGCCTGCTGATCGCCATGATCGGCATCCGACCCGTGCATCTGGGCGCGTTGGTCCTGTTCGCCCTGTTCGGCACGGCCGGTGCCTTCATCGACCAGCCGTTGCTGCTGCTGGGCAGCCGGTTCGTCATGGGTTGTGCGATCGGCACGATGATTACCTGCGGCACGACGCTGATCGCGGCGTGGTTTACCGGCAAGGATCGCGCGCGCATGAACGGGTGGCTGGTGAGCGCCGGGGCGATCGCGGGGATCAGCTTCCTGTTCATTGCCGGGCAGGTCGCTTCGGCCTGGTGGCGCGCGCCCTTCCTTCTGCACGGGCTGGTCGGCATCCTCTTCCTGCTTCCGATCCTGCTGCTGCGCCCCCTGCCCGCCGTGGCGACGCCCCCGCTGGGCACACAGCCGGGCCATATCGCGCGCCTGCGTCGCTTGGCGCCCGTAACCCCCATCTACCTGATCGCGCTCGCTCTCTTCATCCTGATGCTGCTGTTCAATGTCCAGACGACCTTCCTGATGAGCGACGTCGGCATCACAAGCCATGCGAAGATCGCGCTGGTATTCATGGTCAACGCCGCCGCCGTGACGCTGGCGTCGGTGGGATTCGGCTATGTCGCGAACCGCCTGACCCCGGCCAATGCCATGCGGATCGTGTTCCTGCTGGTAGCGGGTTCGATGCTGATCGTCGGGGCCGCCCGTGCGCAATGGCAATTCGCGCTGGGGCTTGGGATCAGCGGCATCGGTGTGGGCGTCGGGCTGACGACGCTGTGGACCTGGACCATGCAGCGCGCGCCCAAGGATGTGCTGCCCCATGCCGTGGGCCTGATGATGACCTGCATGTATCTGGGCGGGGCGGCCAGCCCGTTCGTGCTGGCGCCGGCCCGGGCGATATTCGGCCTGCGCGGGCAATATTTCGCGCTGGCCGCATTGATCGTCGCCATCATATTGCTGCTGGCAATGACGGGACGCCGCCGATCGGATCGCCCGATGCCGGCGGAATAGGCCTATTTGCGCCGTTCGTTCGCAAGCGCGGTGCAGGCGATGAAGCCGATCGCGCCGTTGCGGTCGTGGATCCGGCAATGTCCGACCGCTATGCCGTCCGACGCTTCATGCCCGGTCGCCTCGAAGCCGATCCATTCCCCTTGCGGCGGGCGATGGAGGTGCAGGCTGACGTCGCTGTTGATGTAGCGAATCCCTGCGTCGCCCGCGTGAACGAAGGCGCTGACGAAGTCGGCGGCGAGCGCGACGCGGGCATAGGGCCCGAGCGGTTCGCCGGCGACCAGCGCCAGCGTTTCGCGCAGCCACAGCCGTTTGGGCGCGACGGCGCCCAGATGGCCTGCAATCGCGCGAATTTCGAAATGGCGGGGCTGCTTTCCATCCGGCATCGGCGGCAGGGCGGCGGGATCAGGCGCATCCCAGGGCGGCGGCGCCCAGACGCGACCGGGAGGCGCTTGCGTGAACCGCAGGAATTGCATCGTCGCACGCGCCACGGTCGCGTCGTTCACCATCATGGTCGCTTCGACCAGCGCCATGCGCGGCCCCGCGCGCACGACATGGGTCTCGATCCGGGCCGGGGCGAAAGGCGCGATGCGGACCATGTCGATCGTGAAACGCGCGGGCACCCAGTCGGCCGCACCGTGTCTAAGCGCGATTTCAGCGCCCATCAGCCCGACCAAGGCACGCCCATGCAGCGAATCATGGCGCCACCAGCCCCGCGCAGCCTCCTGCGGAACGAAGGATGTGCCGTTCCGAACGAAGAATGAAAGCGCGTCCACCCGTTGACCGGCCCCGTCTATTGCCCGCGGCCGCGCGCCTGCACAGCCTGTCGGCGCGCCTCGACATCTTCGGGCGCTACCTTGCCATTGGCCGCCGAGGAAATGCGGTGCTCGATCGCCAGCGCATCGCCGAAGCTGGCGGCATAGCCTTGGTCGATCAACTGCTTGTAGGCGAGCATCATGCGCGGTTCGATGCTGGCCATGTCGGCCGCCAGCGCGCGCGCGCGCGGCATCAACTCCTCCGGCGCGACGACCTGATTGACCAGTCCCCAGCGTTCGGCCGTCGCTGCGTCCAGAAAATTGCCGGTGAACGACAATTGTTTGGCGCGGCTGATGCCGATGATGCGGGAGAGCTTCTGCGACAGGCCCCAGCCGGGCAGGATGCCGACGCGGGCATGGGTGTCGGCAAAGCGCGCATTGGTCGATGCGATCAACACGTCGCAGGCCAAGGCGACTTCGAACCCGCCGGTAATGGCGACGCCATTGATGGCGCCGATGACGGGCTTGGTGCAGACCTCGATCGCCTTGACCGGATTTTCGTCCGCGCCTTCAGCATTGGCGGCGCCGAGCGCGCCCGGCTGCGAACCCAGTTCCTTGAGGTCGAGACCGGCGGTGAAGGCCCGCTCGCCCGCGCCGGTCAGGATCACCGCGCGCACGTCGTCGTCGCTATCGATCTGCGTCATCACTTCATAGAGGCGCGAACGCAACGCCTTCGACAGCGCATTCATTGCTTCGGGGCGGTTGAGCGTCACGACCGCGACGCCATTGTCCTTCTCGACGGTAACCAGATCGCTCACGCGGCTTCCTTTCCTGCTTCCGCACGCGCTCGTGCGCGCAATTCATGCTTCAATATCTTCCCCGTGCTGTTGCGCGGAAAATCATCGACCAGGACCAGTTGTTCGGGCGTCTTTTGCCGCGCGATACCGGCCTTGGCGAAAAAGTCGCGGACCGATTCAAGGTCCACGCACGCGCCGGGTCGGGGCACCACGTAGGCGCGCACGACTTCGCCCATCCGCGGGTCGGGCGCGGCGACGACAGAGGCTTCGGCAATGTCGGGATGGGTGAAGAGCAGATCCTCCACCTCCCGTGACGAGATATTCTCGCCCCCGCGAATGATGACGTCCTTCTTTCGGTCGGTGATGATGAGGAAACCATCGGCATCCAGTCGGCCGATGTCGCCGGTGCGAAACCAGCCACCAGGCAGGAAGGCGGCAGCGTCGAGCGAATCGTCGAGATAGCCAAGGAACAGTTCGGGGCCACGCACGATCAGCTCGCCTTCTTCCCCGTCCGGCACCCTGTGGCCGTCATCATCGACGAAGCCGACTTCCGATCCGCGCATCACCTGTCCTTCGGTCGTCAGGCGCTTTTCCATCGAATCGCCGGGATGCCCGGTGGTAACGGTGGGATGTTCGCTCGACCCATAGCAGCGGAAGGTCTTCAACCCGTGCGCGGAACAACGGGTGATGAGGCTGGGCGGCACCGGTGCCGCCCCCACCATGCAGCTGCGCAGGCTGGAGAGGTCGCGACCGTCTCGCTCGGCAGCTTCCAGCAGGCCCGAGAGATGAAAGGGCGTGAAGGAAGAGGAGACGATACGGTATTTTTCCACCAGCATCGCCGCTTCGCCCGGTTCCCATTGGTCCATCAGCACCACCGGCGCGCCGGTAACGAGAAAGCGCATCAACTGGAACGCGCCTGCGACATGGCCCGGCGGCCAGGGACAGAAGGCGATTTCATCCTCCAGATCCCGGCGCGACCAGGCGATCGCGTCGACTTCGGACAGAAGCGTGCGCGCGGAATGCTTCACGCCCTTGGGATCGGCCGTGGTGCCGGAGGTGTAGACGAGAATCGCCAGATCGTCCGGACTGCGCGCAGCTGCAGGGCCGATCGCGATCGGGGCGAGCATGGCGTCCCAGGGCACCGTGCCGGGCGCGGCATCGCCGATCATGACGTGCGTGGTAAGCGCGGGGAGTTCCCCGGCCTCAGCCAGCGTCGCGGCATAGTCCGCCTTGCGCCAACGGTCGGGGGTGACGATGAGCCGGGCGCGCGACTGGGCCAGGATGAAGCGCAGTTCCTTCGCGCCATAGATGGAGACGACCGGTAACAGTACCGCGCCCGCATGGGCGATTCCGACCGCCGCGATCATCCATTCGGTCCAGGCGGGCAGTTGCACCGCAACGACATCCCCCGGCGCGATGCCGCGGGCGCGCAAATGTTCGCCAAAGCGCAACCCCTGTTCGTGGACCTGCGTCAGAGTCTGCCTGCCCGGCCGAACCTGCGAGGAGACAGCGACCCAGCTGGCCCCGTGGATCTGCGCACCCTGGGCGAACGCCTCGCTCAGGCTGCGATCGGCAAAGCTTCCGGCTTCCATCAGCGTCTTGCGCTCCTCTTCCACATGCGGGCCGTGGCCATTGCAGATCCAACAACTCGCCGGTCTCATATAACAACAAAGTCTACTTAGCTAGCGATGTTGCTTCCCATTGTCACCCGCCCTTGCTAACAGCGTCGCGGTAACGGAAGCCAGGAAGAGGGACGCCGCACCGATGACGCACGAATCGCCCGCGGAGACTTATCCCGAAATTCGGGACGGCGTCCGCCAGCTGGTTGCTGCATTCCCCGGCGAATATTGGCGCGCGCTCGATCGCGAGCGCCGCTATCCCACCGCCTTCGTCGAGGCTCTCACCAAAGCGGGCTATCTGGGCATGTTGATCCCGGAAGAATTTGGCGGGTCGGGCCTGGGCCTGTCGGCGGCCTGTGCCGTGCTGGAGGAAGTCCATCGGTCCGGCGCAAACGGCGGCGCGGCGCACGCCCAGATGTACACCATGGGCGCCATCCTGAAACATGGCAGCGAGGCGCAGAAGGCCCGCTATCTGCCGGCGATCGCCGCGGGCGCGCTGCGGCTCCAGGCCTTTGGCGTGACCGAGCCGGGCGCAGGTACCGACACGACCCGCATCAGTACCTTCGCGCGGCGCGACGGCGATCATTATGTCGTGAACGGCCAGAAGATATGGATCAGCCGGGCCGAGCATTCGGACCTGCTGCTGTTGCTGTGCCGCACGGCTCCGCGCGATGAAGGCGCCAAGCCGTCTGCGGGCATGAGCCTGTTGCTGGTCGACATGCGCGAGGCGAAGGGCAACGGACTTACCATCCAGCCGATCCGCACCATGCTGAACCATGCGACGACAGCTTTATTCTTCGATGACCTCAAGGTGCCGGTGGACAACCTGATCGGGATCGAGGGGCAGGGATTCAAATATGTGCTGGACGGCATGAATGCCGAACGCGTCCTGATTGCGGCCGAATGTATCGGCGACGGCCGCTTCTTCATCGATCGCGCTTCCGCCTATGCCAAAGACCGCACTGTCTTCGGTCGGGCGATCGGCGAGAATCAGGGTGTCCAGTTCCCGATCGCCCGCGCCCATGTGCAACTGTCGGCGGCGGCCCTGATGGTCGACAAGGCCGCGGCGATGTTTGATGCAGGCCAAGCGTGCGGTACCGAGGCGAACATGGCCAAGCTGCTGGCATCGGAAGCGAGCTGGTATGCGGCCGATCAATGCATCCAGACGCATGGCGGCTTCGGTTTCGCGGAGGAATATGACGTCGAGCGCAAGTTCCGCGAAACGCGGCTGTACCAGGTTGCGCCGATCAGCACGAACCTGATCCTGAGCCATGTCGCCACACATGTCCTGGGATTGCCCAAGAGCTTTTGAGGACTGCGCATGACCGACACACCGGACCTTTCCCCTCTGTTCGCGCCCTTCGCCTGCAAGACGATGCGGCTGCGCAACCGTATCGTCATGTCGCCCATGACGCGCCAGTTCGCGCCCGACGGCGTGCTCGAGCCAGCGGTGGACGATTATTATGCGCGCCGCGCCGCGGGCGGCACCGGACTCATCATCACCGAGGGCACTGCGGTCGGGCATCCGGTGGCCCATTATTCGAGCAAGATTCCGCATTTCTATGGCGAGGCGGCGCTGGCGCGATGGCGATCCGTGGTCGCGTCGGTCCACGCACAGGATGGCGCGATCGTCCCGCAACTGTGGCATACGGGCCTGTCGCGGCGGCGCAGCCACACGGCCAACCCCGATGCACCCAATATATCGGCGTCCGCCCTGACCGACGAGGATCTGAGCGCCGAGGCGGCGGCAGGCACGGCGCCTGCGCCCACCAAGCCGCGGCGCCCTGCGGAGGTCATGACGAAGCATGATATCGACAGCGTGATCGGTGCATTTGCCCGCGGCGCGGCAGCGGCCAAGGAGGTCGGGTGCGACGGCGTAGCGATCCATGGCGCCCATGGCTATCTGCTCGACCAGTTCTTCTGGGAACGCTCCAACCGCCGCGAGGACGCCTATGGCGGCAGCCTGGAAAACCGCATCCGCTTCGCGGTCGAACTGGTCGCAGGGGTGCGCGTCGCGGTGGGCCCCGACTTTCCCATCCTGTTCCGCTTTTCCCAGTGGAAGGCGCAGGATTATGCTGGAAAACTCGCCGACACGCCGACCGACCTGGCACGCATCCTGGAACCGCTGGCCGATGCCGGGGTCGATATATTCGATGCCTCGACACGTCGTTTCTGGCTGCCCGAATTTGACGGCAGTCCGCTGAATCTGGCCGGATGGGCAAAGAAGCTGACCGGCAAGGCGGCGATGACGGTGGGATCGATCGGCCTGGAATCACCCTTCCTGGGTGGCGGGAGCAGCGCGACCAGCGCAGTTACAGCCGACAATCTGGGCCTGCTGGCGCGGATGATCGACCGGGGCGACTTCGACCTGGCAGGCGTCGGCCGGGCGCTGATCGCCAATCCCGCCTGGGCCGATCTGGTCCGTGAGGCCCGATTTGACGCGCTGCGAACCTATGATGCCCGAGGCCATGTCAAAACGCTGGAGCAAGTGGACGGCTGATGGGTTCAGCCGGTCGCCAGGCCTGCCCCCATTTCCTGCGCGAAAACGTCAATCAGGCGCAGGATTTCGCGGTCGCGGTCGCCTGCGAAGCGGCGCATGAGGAAAGAGAGCGAGAGCGACTGCCACACGACAAGCTGGGCGACGCGGGCGGTATCGGCATCGGCCCTGACTTTGCCCGCGCGTTTCAGTCCATCCAGTCGTTCGGCCAGGATGATGGCGCCGCGCTGGGTGATGCTGTTGTCGAATCCGGGGGCAAGCGTGGGATCGCGCACCAGTTGGGGCAGCACGATCTGCAACAGACGGGCGATGTCGTGCAGATGATCATGCTTCCAGTGGAGGAAACGACCGATCTCCTCTTGCGCGGAACCAGACGGGGGCAGCGCGGCATAGGCGGCATCATTGTCGCGCCGTTCCAGAAAATGGGCGTAGACTGCGGAGAGCAGCCCCGCCTTGCCCCCGAAATAGCGGGTGATGAGCTGTTCGTTGAGCCCCGCATGGGCGGCAATGGCGCGCGTGGTCGCGGCGTCATAGCCCTGCTGCGAAAAGAGCGCGATGCCAGCGTCGAGGAGCGCGCGTCGGCTCGCTTCGCGGTCCCGTCGCCGGGTCGGCGTCTTCACCGCTTTGACATCCACCATGCAAAATTCCTTTCCACCCCGCGCAGCTTAGCGTAAGTATGCAATTGCATACAAAAGCCGTTCCGGAGAGTCGATATGACCAAAGCCCCAATCCGTGTCGCCAATTTTTCTGGCGCGCTCGGCGATTATGTCGGCGCCTTCGCCGATGCGATCGCCGACGAGACGATCGATGTCGCGATCGGCGACTATCTTGCCGAAATGACGATGGGACGTGTCGCGGAAGGGTTTTGCGCCGCCGGCAAGCCCGAAGCGCTGGCGGGCTATCATGCCGATGTCTTCCTGCGCCAGATAACGCCCGAACTGGGACGGATCGCTGCGCGCGCGGTGAAGGTCGTAACCAATGCGGGTGCGTTCAATCCCGCCGGACTGGCAGGCCGAATTGCGCAGGAGGCCGCGGCGCAGGGGCTGGCCCTGCGCGTCGCCTATGTCGAGGGCGACGATCTGCTGGCCCGCGTGCCTGCGCTGGCGGCGGAAGGGCAGCTCGCCAATCTGGACGATGGGAAGGCGATCGGGTCAATCGCGGACAGACTGCTGGCGGCCAATGCCTATCTGGGCGGATGGGGCATCGTCGCCGCGCTGGAACAGGGCGCGGATATCGTGATCTGTGGTCGGGTATCGGACGCATCGCTGGTGCTGGGACCGGCCGCCTGGTGGCATGGCTGGGCGAAGGATGATTGGGATGCCCTGGCCGGCAGCGTCGCAGCAGGCCATGTCATCGAATGCGGGCCACAGGCGGTAGGCGGCAATTTTTCGGGGTTCGCACAACTGGGCAACCCGGCCCGGCTGGGCTTTCCAATCGCAGAAATCGCGGCGGATGGCAGTTCTGTCATCACCAAGCGCACAGGCGACGCGGGCGCGGTTACGGTCGATACCGTCACGGCGCAACTGATGTACGAGATCCAGGGCGCGCGTTACCTCAATCCCGACGTCATATTGCATGTCGATTCGATCGCGCTCAGCCAGCAAGGCCCCGATCGGGTGCTGCTGAGCGGTGTACGCGGCAGCCCGGCTCCCGAGACGACCAAGGTCGGTTGCTTCTATCAGCACGGGTGGCGGGCGATGATCTGGGGATTCGCAACGGGGCCTGACTGGCGCGAGAAGGCGGATTGGCTGCGTGGGCAGTTGGAGGCGCTATCCGCGGACCTGGCGCTCGACGAATTTCATTTCGAGCCGCTGGGCCAGCCCATCGCCGACCCGGCGAGCGAGGCCGAGGGGACGGTGGCGATCCGCATCGCCGCTGCGGCGCAGAGCCGGTCGAGCCTGTCCAAGCTGCTGGCCGGCTATGCCTCCTTCGGATTGGGCGGCATCCCCGGATTCCAGGGCGATGGTGCAGGTCCACCACAGCCACGCGTCCATTATTGGCCGGGGCTGGTGCGGCAGGCGGACCTCGAGCATCGCGTGACCTTTATCAACGGGCCGAGCATGGCGGTGACGATGCCCCCCGTAGCACCCTTCGCCGCCCCTGCCCCGGCTGGCCCGGCGCCTGCTGCCGCGGCGGGCGAGACTCGCACAGTCATGCTGGGATCGCTGGTTCATGCGCGATCAGGCGACAAGGGCGCCAACGCCAATATCGGCGTCTGGGCGAAGCGACCGGAGATATGGCCATGGCTGCGCGACACGCTGGATGCCGACCGACTGGCGCAGTTGATGGGCCTCAATCCATCGGTACAGGTGGAACGGCATGACCTGCCCAATATCAACGGCCTGTTGTTCGTGCTGAAAGGCTATTTCGGGACGAGCGGCACCGGCAATATCGCACTCGACCAGATCGGCAAGGCGGCGGGCGAGTTCCTGCGCGCCCGCTTCGTGGAAGCGCCTGTGGTCCTGCTGGACGATGCAGCAACGATGGAGGCGGTGGCATGACGATGGTCCAGCATGATGCGCAGGCGCTGGCCGCCCGTATGCGGGCTGCGGCGTCCCAGCCCGCCAGCGACGACAGGTTCGATATCCAGGGAGAGTTGGCCGCGATGCTGGCCGAACTGGGCATGACGCCGGCGGACGGCGGCGGCGCGATCGATTTCCATGGCCTGGACCCGTTGGTGCCCAGCACGATCCGTCTGGGTGGCGGCGCAGCGCTGGGACTGGTGCAGCAGTCGGTCGTGGCAGCCGCGCTGCATCGCGACCGGGGCAGGCCGGGGCAGGATATTGCCATCCAGCTTTCGCAAGCGCTGCGCAAGCTGGCACCCGGATTCGAGCGGCGATGGGAATTGCTGAACGGCCATATGGCCGTACTGGAAGACCCAAATATCATGACCATGCTGCGCTTCTACCGCACCGCCGACGATCGCGAGGTGCTGGCCGCCAATCTCTATCCCAAGCTCAAGTCAGGGATGATGGCGCTGCTGCAATGCTGGGACAAGCCCGAGGCGGTAGCGCAGGCGATTGCACGCCATAGCGCCGATGAACTGGAGATGATGTTCGAGGCGGCAGGGCTGGTTATGGCCAAGGCCCGCACGGTCGAGGAGTTCATCGCCGAACCGGTGTTCGACTATCTGGCGGCACGGCCCTTGATAGAGATCGAAAAGATCGCCGACGGCCCGCCCGAACCGCTGCCGCCGGCCGGGGCGATGCCGCTATCGGGCATCCGTGCGCTGGGGATGGGGCATGTGATAGCCGGCGCAGGCGCGGGCCGGTCGCTCGCGTCACTGGGCGCCGATGTCCTCAACATCTGGCGACCCGCCGAATTCGAGCAGGAAACGCTGTATCTGACCGCCAATGTCGGGATGCGATCGGCGAAGGTCGATCCGCGATCCGACGCCGGACGGGCAAGGCTGCGCGAACTGGTCGGCGAAGGAGATATTTTCTTCGCCAATCGGCGGCCGGGACTGCTGTCCGAGTTCGGGCTGGACGCCGCGACGCTGGCACAGGTGCGGCCCGGCATCGTCCATGTGACGATGAGCACCCATGGCGAGGGGGGACCGTGGGCGCAGCGGCCGGGGTTCGACCAGATTGCGGGTGCCGTCACCGGCATGTTGTGCCTGGAGGGATCGCCCGACCGCGTAAGCCTGCCCCCGACAATCATCGTCAACGATTTCCTGACCGGATGGCTGGCCGCGACCGGGGCGATGGCGGCGCTGCGGCGGCGGGCGAGCGAGGGGGGCAGTTATCGCGTCCATGTCTCGCTGACGCGGGTTGCTATGTGGCTGCTATCGCTTGGTTCGTTCGACAAGGCCTATGCCAAGGCCATCGCCGGAACGGATGGTCCCCATGCCACCGTCAACCCTACCCTATTCACGGTCGATACACCGCTCGGCCGCTATCAGGGCATGGACGAGCAGGTCCGCATGTCAGCTACGCCACGCGCATTCCAGACAGTGCTGGTCGCGCGGGGATCGAGCCGGCCGGAATGGATGCCAAGGGACTAAGAGTGATGGGCGGAGGATGATCCTCCGCCCATCAAGCGCGCGTCAGTCGAACATGCCCTCGTCGCCTTCATGGGTGACGCGGATGCCGACGGCCTGTTCTTCGGGGAAGCGGGCGCGGGCCTCCGGGCTTTCCCAGATCACCGCCTTGTCGCCGTCGCGCCGCAATTGCGAGACGGTGAAAGCCGAGAAATCCTCGCGATCAAGCAGGTCGAGCGGCCGGGCGGCCTGCCCTTCGCCCGCGACAATCTCGACCCGGACACGGAAACGGGGCAGCTTGACGATCTCTTCGTCCAGTCGGTGGGAAGCGTCATTCTCCTCGCGCCATCCCGCGTCCCAGGCCGCCGCCTTGTCGGTCCCCTGCGGATAGGGATTATAGGCGCTCGTCAGGCGCTGCGCATGATCGGCGCGGGCCATCGCCCGAATGGTATCGAGTTCGCTTTGCGGGGTCAGGGTCGGGGTCAATTGAGGTTCCTCTATCTCGAATGATCCTTAGCCAGGATGAGCGGGATATACCAGCTGCGCCTTATCGTGCGGACGCATCGCGCCGCGCCTGCGCGGCCGCCGCCAGCTTCGGCAGGAGGTCACGCTTGACGATCTTGCCCGTCGCGTTCAGCGGCAATTCGTCCAGGATGAGGATCGTGCGCGGCAGCTTGTTGTTCGCCAGCCGATCGCCACACCAGCCGACAAGCTGTTCGACGCTCACATGTGCACCGGGGCGCAAGGCCACGGCCGCGGCAATATCCTCGCCCAGGACATCGTGCGGGACGCCGAGCACGGCCGCATCCTTGACTGCCGGATGCGCGTGCAGGACATTTTCGATCTCGATCGGCGTGATGTTATAGCCACCGCGAATGATGAGTTCCTTCGACCGCCCACTGATGATGAGGTCGCCATCCTCGTCGACAAAACCCAGATCGCCCGTGCGGGTCCAGCCGCCCGCAAAACCGTTCGCAGTCGCTTCCTCGTCACGCCAATAGCGCCGGGGATTGGACTGGAGGCCGTAGATTTCGCCGACGACCATGGGCGCCGCGACATTGCCCGCCTCGTCGCGTACCTGCATGTTTGCCGGCAGCTTGCCGACGCAACCCGGCTTGAGTACTTCCTTGCCACGCGTCGACACCCCCACACCGCCTTCCGACATGCCGTAGCTGTTGCGGATGCTGGCTCCCGGCCAGAGCGCCATGGCGCGGACTACCGAATCGTTCGGCAATGGCGCGGTCCCGGTCATCAGATAGCGCACACTCGAAAAATCGGTGCTCGCGGCATCGGGATGATCGAGGATCAGGCGCAGCATCGTGGGCACGAGATAGACGGTCATCGGCCGTTTGGTTTCGACGAGTTTCAGGAACGCGCCTGGGTCGAAGCGCGGCTGGGTGAAGGTGGTCGCGCCGCCGTAAAGAGGCAGCATGAGCACGCCGAGATTGCCGCCCGATCCGGTGAAGGGCAGCGCGTGGAGGGTGGAGGTCGAACGGTCCTTCTCCTTGCCGGTGCGCGACCGGCCGAGAAGGTCGGGGTGGGTCACGACGACACCCTTGATCCGCCCGGTCGTACCCGATGTACCCAGAATCTCTGCATCGGCCTGCGGATCGAGCGCCGCCTGATCGGGCAGAGCCGCAATGTCGCGCGGCATTGCGTCCGCGGTCCAGACCGCGTCGAGCGCAAGGCCCGCGAGCAGGTCCGGCTGGTTGGTGATGGCAAAGCGCGGTTCGATCAACGCCGCATAGTCGCTCACTTCAAGCGGCGAGAGGCGGGTGTTCACCGGCACGGCAATGCCCCCGGCCCGCAGGACCGCGAGCACGGCGATCGCCATCTCCACCGCATGGGCGTTGCTGATCGGCAGGAAGACACGATCGCCCGGCGCCAGCCCTGCCGCCGCCAGACCACCGCCGATTTCGTCGGCTTCGCGGTCCCATTGCGCGAACGTCAGCACACGCCGCGTATCGTCATGGGCGACAGAATCCGCCATCGTGGCTGCGCGGATACGCAGAACATCGGTGATACGTCGCACGTCGGTCATGAAAGCCCCCGGTATGGCCGCCCTCCAGCAGGACGCCGCCTGTCGCACGCTGCCCGCCACCGGAACCGCAGCGTGACCCGAAGCTATCTAGTGCACTAGGTAATATATGTCCAGACGTTGCCTTCGCTATCCCGTGATCCCGCGCCCGAAGATGCGACGGGCGATGATCCAGCGCTGGATTTCGTTGGCGCCTTCGTAGATTTCGCCGATCTTGGCATCGCGATAGATCGCCTCCAGCGGCAAGCCATGCCCTTCGCCCTGAACGTGGCGGGCAAAGCCATAGGCGCCGCAGGCCTGGATAGCATCGCGGGCGACATCGACGGCCAGGCCCGAACCTGCGATCTTCGCCATCGCGGCCTCGATATCGGCCATGCCCTCCCGATCGAAGCGGTATGCCGCCTTTTGGTAGAGCGAACGCGCATTTTCGATGCCGATGGCATGGTTGGCGAAGGCGAACTGCCAATGCTGGAAGCGCGCCAATTCCTGTCCGAACACCTTGCGCTTTTCCATATAGGCGCAGGCCTGATCGAAGGCCGCCTGCGCCATGCCGACCCCGATCGCGCCAATGCCCATGCGGCCGAGTGTCAGCGCGGACAGCGCGCCCTTCAGCCCTGCGCCGGGCGCGCCGATGACATTTTCGTCCGGCGTGAAGGCGTCGTCGAAAACGACATCGGCCGTCAGTTGCGCATGGTTGCCCATCTTGAGATCCGGGTCGCCCACGGTGATGCCGGGCTGGTGCATGTCGACCAGCAAAAAAGTCTGGGCATTGTCGTCCGACCGGCACAGCACGAGGATGAAGTCGGCCGCGACCGAATTGGTGATCCAGCGCTTGCGTCCGTCGATGCGCCAGCCCCCTTCCACCTTGGTCGCGATGGTCCGCATCATCGCTGGAGACAGATCGGTCGATGCGTCGGGTTCGGAAGTGGCGAAGGCGCCGACCAGTTCGCCGCGGGCGAGGCGCGGCAGATAGCGGCTGCGCAACGACTCGGGCGCTCGCTCCAGCGTCTTGCCGCACAAGATCGCCTGCCCGTCATACAGGGCAGAAGCGGTGCCAGGCGCATAATAGCCCAGTTCCTCCGCCACGGTCATCGTCGCGAGAGTCGGAAACTCCAGCCCGCGCCCGCCGACATCGGCGGAAAAGGGAATGGTGTAGAGGCCTGCCGCGCCAATTGCCTCGAACGCGGCGCGAGGAAAGCCGTCGCGCCGCTCCGCCGTCGTATTGAGCGCATAGGCCATGGGCCGGAGCACGTCGTCAGCAAAGGCGCGTGCTTCCTTGCGGATTCGCACCGTCTCGTCCGGCATCCAGATGTCGGAATAAAGGCTATCCGCGCGTCGCGTGATCTGCATTTTACGCTCCTTCCTGCGCCGGCGTCACGCCATGCCGCGCTCGAGGCTCTGACGGCTGGCGTCGCCCAGTTGCGATCCACCGTCGCAGTCCAGGATGGTGCCTGTGATGTAGCCGGCAGACGGGCTGCTGAGGAATATGGCCGCCTCGGCGATTTCGTCGATCTCACCCCAACGGCGCATCGGAATGCGCTCATAATAGGCGGCCCGGCTGGCGGCGTCCGGCGCGAGGCGGGCCATGCCTTCGGTATTTTCGATCGGGCCGGGCGAAATGCCGTTGACGCGCACGTCCGGCCCCCACTCCATCGCCAGCACGCGGACGAGCTGGTTGATGCCCGCCTTGGCCGCGCAGGCGTGGGCCTGAAGCGGCGCGGCATTGACAGCTTGGCCCGCCGTGATCGCGATCAGCGACGCCCCCGGCTTGTTGAGCAGGTCGTGAGAGCCACGAAACACGTTGAACGTGCCGTTGAGGTCGATATCGACGACCGTCCTGAACGCATTGGCCGACATGCCGAGCGCGGGCGCCAGAAAATTGCCGGCAGCGCCGGACACAACCACGTCGAACGCGCCATGGGCTGCTGCGACCTGCTCCATCGCGGCGCGGATCGCCGCATAGTCCCGCACGTCGGCCGACAGGCCGATCGCGCCGTTACCGATGCTGGCGGCGGCATTTGCGGCCTTTTCGGGATTGCGGCCGACGACGCCGACTTTGGCACCCAGTGCGGCGAATCGCTGCGCGATACCCAGATTGATACCGCTGGTGCCTCCCGCGACGAACACGCTCCTGCCCGCGAACAGGCCATCCTTGAATGCGCTCATGCCTTTTCCTCTCCTGGATACTAAACACTGTTTATCGTTGCATAACGAACGCTGTTCAGTATGACAAGCGGGATGGCACTACTTCTTACCGACGATCAGGTCATGGAATGCCGCGCCCGCATCCGGGCGGTGGCGGAGGAACAGTTCGCGACGCGCGGGCTGGCGGCGACGTCGCTGCGATCGATCGCGGCGGAACTGGGCTGGACCGCCGCGTCGCTCTACCGCTATTTCCGCAACAAGAGCGAACTGCTGGCGCTGACGCGGGCGGCCGCGCATGACCGCTTTTCGGACCGGGTCGAGGCTGCCTATGCCAGCACGACGGATCTTTGGGACCGGTCCCGTGCGGTCGGGCAGGCCTATGTCGATTTCGCGTTCGACGAACCCCATGCCTATCAGCTGATGTTTGCCTTTTCCCAGCCCGAGGCCGAGAAAACCGAAGAATTGCGCGCCGCCGAGTGCCGTTCACGCCGGACGCTGACTGCCTATATCGAGGATATGATCGCTGCGGGCCTTTTGCAGGGCGATCCGTCCGTCCTGGGCCATGTCTACTGGGCGGGCATCCACGGGTTGGTCGTGTTGCAGATGGCGGGCAAGCTGGATCCCGACATGCCTTTCGAGCTGATCCGGCATGAGATCATGCGCCTCGTTACCCGAGGCGCCCAGCCACCGGCCGGGGAAGCCAGACCAGCCAAGGGAAGCAAAGAATGACCGCGATCGCGCCCTTCACCCTGCCAATGCCCGGCGGCGAAGAAATCGTCCCGCTCGACCTGTCCGTTCCGCAGCCGCATCTGGACGATCTGCATGAGCGGCTGAACCGCACCCGCTGGCCCGAGCAGGAGACCGTGACCGATGCCAGCCAGGGGGTTCCGCTGCTCACTATGCAGGACATGTGCGCCCATTGGCGCGATCACTATGACTGGCGGCGCTGCGAGGCGATGCTGAACGGTTTTGGCCAGTATCGCACCGCGATCGACGGCCTGGGCATTCATTTCCTCCACCGGCGCTCGCCCGAACCCCGAGCGCTTCCGCTGATCCTGACCCATGGGTGGCCGGGATCGGTGATCGAGTTCAACAAGGTTATCGGGCCGCTCACCGACCCCGCGCGTCATGGCGGCGATCCGGCTGACGCCTTTCATGTCGTGGCCCCCTCCCTGCCCGGCTATGGCTTTTCCGATCGGCCCTCTGGCTCGGGCTGGCCGGTCGAGCGGATCGCAGCCGCCTGGATCACGCTGATGCGCCGCCTGGGCTATGACCGCTTCGTGGCTCAAGGCGGAGACTGGGGGTCTGCCGTGACCAATGCGATCGCAACCTCCGGCGCGCCGGAGGTGACGGCGATCCATCTCAACATGGTCATCGCCCAGCCGGAGGCTGAAGACATGGCCGACCTGACCGACGCGGAAAAGACGGCGCTGGCCGATCTGAAGCGCTACGCCAGGGACGGCAATGGCTATGCCAGACAACAGGGCACGAGGCCGCAGACGCTAGGCTATGGCCTGGTCGATTCACCCGCGGGGCAAGCGGCGTGGATTTACGAGAAGTTCATGGCCTGGACCGACAGCGGCGGCGATCCGACGCGGGTGCTGACGCTGGACGAGATGCTCGACAATATCATGCTCTACTGGCTGCCGGGAACTGCCGCGTCGGCGGGGCGGCTTTACGGGGAGAGCTTTCGCAAATTCGCCGCCAATCCGGTGGCGATCCCTGTGGCCTGCACCATATTTCCCAAGGAGATTTTCCGCGCATCGCGCCGCTGGGCGGCACGAAAATATCCCAATCTCGTCCATTGGGGGGAGTCGGCGCGCGGCGGCCATTTCGCAGCGTTCGAGCAACCCGAAATCTTCGTCGACGAAATTCGCGCCAGCTTTCGAACGGTTCGATGAGACCCGTTTGCAAGCAACCGTATCGCTCAGCGCTGGCCTGCGGAATGGACCCGATGGACCATTTCAGTCCATTCAAACCCTCGTTCGCTTGCAACCTCTTCCCGTGTGACGGTAAGGCGGCGGCACGGGCGAGACACAGATTCGCGCGTCGGAGAGAGGAACCCCAGCGTGGCATTCATCCGGAAAGACGCGCAACATGACCAGATATTGCTGTTCTGCGTCATGTTGTGCGTGGCGATCGGCAATACCGGGCTGCAATCCGTACTCCCCGCGATCGGTCGGACGATCGGGCTGCCGGACGCACTGATCGCGATCGCCTTTTCGCTGTCGGCCCTGCTCTGGGCCGTCGTCGCGCCCTTCTGGGCCAGGCGGCTTGACGACCGTCGCGCCAAGCCAATGATCCTGGTCGGCATGGCGGGTTTCACCCTGTCGATGACGATCTGCGCCCTGGCGCTGACAGCAGGTGTCAGGGGCTGGATCACCGCCGGCGTGGCCTTCATCCTGTTCGTGATAGGACGAGGCTTTTATGGCGGGTTTGGCGCGGCCGCGCCTCCGGCCGCGCAGGCGATGGTCGTCGCCCGGACATCGCGCGCGAACCGGACGGCTGCGCTGAGCCTGCTGGCTTCGGCTTTCGGCCTTGGCACGATCATCGGCCCGGCGCTGGCGCCCTTTTTCGTGCTGCCTTTCGTCGGTCTGGCCGGACCGCTCTATGCCTTCGCGCTGCTCGGCATCGCGATGCTGGTCGTGGTGCAACTGCGGCTACCGCAGGGCATGGGAACCGGACCGGGCGCTGCGGCGAGCGATCCCGTGATCGGCTACGAACCCAGCGATGCGCCGGTGATCGCGACCGGCGATCCAACCGGCACGGCGCGCGTCGCCATGTTCGACCCGCGCATCCGGCCGTGGATCATCGCAGGGCTGGTGTCGGGACATGCCCAGGCCATCGCCGGGCAGACGATGGCCTTCCTGGTGATCGACCGTCTGGCCGATTCGCCACGCGAGGCGCAACCGCTGATCGGCATGGTTCTGATGGCAGGCGCGGGCGCGGCGCTGCTGGCACAATGGGGTATCATACCCCGACTGCGGATGCAGCCGCCGCCGATGGCGATATGGGGATCGGTCATGGCGGCCGCCGGTGCTGCGGGCTGCGCAGTGGCGCATGACCTGCACGCGCTGGCCATCGCCTTCGCCATCGCCTCGCTGGGCTTCGGCTTCCTGCGGCCAGGCTTCACCGCCGGCGCATCGCTGGCGGTCAGAGAACAGGAGCAGGGCCTGGTCGCGGGCCATGTGACGGCGGTGAATGGCCTGTGCTTCGTACTGGGACCGTCGATCGGTATCGGCCTGTACCAGATCGGCCAGCCGCTTCCCTATCTGCTGTGCGCCGGCGTCATGGCGGGACTGGCAGGCTATTGCCATATCGTGTTGGGCCGCCTGGCGCGCGAAGGATGATGCCGACGGGCTTCTCTTCCGGAGCGGTCGTGCCTAAGATGAGGCAATCATCGCGCCCGGACAGAGGCGCGGGACGGAGACGCGGATGTACCTGACCCAAAGCCTGCACCGGATGGTGCAACGCGCGCCTGACGCCCCTGCGGCGGGCGACCGGAATGGTCTTTTGAGCTGGACGGCGCTGCGCGATCGCGTCGCGCGTTTTGCCGGGGCGCTGCGGGCGAGCGGATTGCAGCCGGGCGACCGGGTGGCGATGATGGCGCCCAACGGCACCGACTTCCTGGTCTATCTGTTGGGCACATGGTGGGCCGGCGGCGTCATCAATCCGGTCAACCTGCGCTGGACGCCGCAGGAGATCGGCTACTCGCTCGACAATTGCCAGACGCGATTCCTGATCGTCGACCCGCTATTCGAACCGTTGGTGCCGGCCATTCGCGCCCATTCCGGCTGTGTCGCAACCGTGGTGACGACCGGGCCGGGCGATGATGAAGGGATGAGCCTGGAGACCTGGCTGGCGGCGGCCGATCCGGTCGACGACGCGCTACGCGGAGGCCAGGATCTGGCGGCGATCCTCTACACGGGCGGCACCACGGGCTTTCCCAAGGGTGTGATGCTGAGCCACGATAATCTGGTGGCGTCGGCGCTGGGATCGATGGCCAGTGGCGAGGGGCATGCCAGCGCGCGTTATCTGCACAGCGCCCCGCTTTTCCATATCGGCGCTCTGTCCGGCCTGCTGATCGCGCTGCATTCGGGCAGCACAAACCTGTTCCTGCCAGCGTTCGATCCGCTGGCGATGCTCGAGGCGATCGCGCGCTGGGATGTGACCGAGTTCTTCCTGGTTCCCACCATGCTGCGCATGATGGTTCAGCATCCCCGCTTTGCGGAGTTCGACGTCGGCGGCGTGCAGCGCATCCGCTATGGTGCGTCCTCGATCGACGAAGCGCTGCTGGACCGGGCGATGGCGGCTTTCCCCAACGCGCAATTCTGTCAGGCCTATGGGATGACCGAATTATCGCCGGTCGCAACGGTGCTGGGGCATGAGGATCATGGCGCAGAAGCCCGCGCGAAAGGCCGGTTGCGGTCGGCCGGCCGGGCTAGCGCGACCTGCGAGGTGCGGATCGTCGATGGCGAGGATCGGGAAGTGTCGCGCGGTGAGGTCGGCGAGATCGTGGCGCGTGGGCCGATCGTCATGCTGGGCTATTGGAACATGCCCGAAGCCACGGCGGAGGCGACGCGCGGGGGGTGGATGCATACCGGTGACCTGGGCCGGATGGACGCCGATGGCTATGTGACCGTGATCGACCGGCTGAAGGACATGATCATCACCGGCGGCGAGAATGTCTATTCGGCGGAGGTCGAGAACGCGCTTTCGAGCCACCCCGATGTTGCCAACGTCGCGGTGATCGCTGCCCCTGATGAGACATGGGGCGAGCGTGTCCATGCGGTAATCGTACCGCGCCCGGGCACCAGCCCCACGCCCGAATCACTCACCGCCCATTGCCGCGGCCTGATCGCCGGGTTCAAGTTACCCCGCAGTTTCGATTTTATCGATGCCCTGCCCCTGTCGGCCGCCGGCAAGGTCCAGAAGAATGTGCTGCGGGAACGCGCGCAGGCGTTGGCGGCCGAAGTTTGATTGGATGAAAGAAACCATGCAGGCTCTCGTGACATTCGCGGTGACGGACGGCGTCGGCCTGCTGACCCTCAACCGGCCCGAACGGCTGAATGCGCTCGATGACGCCATGCATCGTGCGCTCGATGCGGCCTGGGTCGATGCCTATCATAGCGATGCGCGGGTGATCGTGGTGACGGGTGCGGGCCGCGCCTTTACCGCCGGCGCCGATATGGAGCGGCTGGACCGACTGGCCGCAGGCGGCGATTTCGACATTCCCCGGCCCGGCGCGCTCACAGCCGCCTTTGACGGAATCGATGCGCCAGCGGCGCTTATGACGAGCTATACCTTCCCGCTGGCCAGCCCCAAGCCGGTCATCGCGGCGATCAACGGACCGTGCGTGGGGGTGGGCGTGCTGATCGCGGCGGCCTGCGACATTCGCTTCGCCAGCCCCACCGCGATGTTCTCCGCAGCCTTCCCGCAGCGGGCTGTCGTGGCTGAATTCGGACTGGACTGGCTGCTGCCGCGGATCGTCGGCCGGGGCATCGCGGCGGACATCCTGCTGTCGGGGCGGCGGGTAGAAGCCGAGGAAGCGGCGCGGATCGGACTTGTCTCGCGCGTGATCGAAGCGGATTTCCTGGATAGCGTGCTGGCCTATGCGCGCGAGATGGCGGCGACTGCGTCGCCGCGATCGACGCGCCTGATAAAGCAGCAATTATGGGACAGCGCGACCAGCGATTATGTTTCGGCCTCGCAGCGCGGATGGGACCTGCTCAAGGAAAGTTTCGGCACGCAGGATTTTGCCGAGGGCATCGCCAGTTTCCGTGAGCAGCGCCCGCCCCGTTTCATTGGGGCCTAGAGTGGTTCGCGTTCCGATTGCATCGGATGAACCGCTCTAGCGCGTAGACTCATTATGCAGCGCACCAGAGGCGGACACAGATAAGTTTGATGGCCGCAAGGAAATTGGCAGGATCCTTGTCGTAGCGTGTGGCGATGCCGCGGAACTGCTTGATACGATTGAAGAAGCGCTCGACGAGGTTTCGCTGTTTGTAGAGCCATGGCGAGAAGGCGAAGCGCTGCTTGCGGTTGGATCGATTGGGAATGTTGGCCCAGACGTTCCTTGCCGCAGCGGCGTCGCGGATAGCGTTGCTGTCATATCCTTTGTCGCCCAGCAAGGTTGCGCCTTCGGGAATGGCTTCGATCAGCGCTTCAGCCTCACAGGCGTCGTGGACCTGCCCGCCTGTCAGTCTCAGGCTGACAGGGCGTCCGTCAGCATCGACAAGGGCATGGAGTTTGCTTGTGAGGCCGCCCCGGGAACGTCCCATGCCACGATCGCAGCCTCCCCCTTTTTACCCGTCGCACCGTTCTGGTGGACGCGCATGCAGGTGGAATCAATCATCACCAGTTCGCCATTATATCCGGCAGAAACCGCCGCCAGCAGCCGGTCCCAGACCCCGGCTTTGCGCCAGCGGACGAACCGATTGTAGCAGGTCGTTGGTGGCCCATAGCGCTCCGGGATTTCCGCCCACGTCGCGCCGGACCGGAAGCGCCACAGGATCCCGTTGAGCACACGGCGATCATCCACCCGCGCCACGCCGCGCGGCTTGTTGGGCAACAACGGCTCGATAATAGCCCATTCCCGTTCTGTCAGTTCGTATCGCCGCCGTGTCATCCAGCCCTCCAAGTCTGGAGCCTTCTGAATCACCCAAAACGCCGATCCTCAAGTCATTTAATGAGTTTACGACCTAGATTATTGGTTTCAGGCGATTTCTGAGTCATCAGATGATTCCATCTGATTGGAAATCGCTCTAGCCGGACCCAGCCCGGAATTTGACCCCGATCAAAGCAAAACAGGCACCTCTATCATACAGCTTTTTCTGGCCCACCGTGGAACTCTGCGCGAGGCTGATGTCCAGAGAGAGGAAAATCGATGCAGCCCTTCGTCTTCAGTTGCGACGCGCATATCGCCGAGCCCGCCGACCTGTTCACCAGCCGGATGCCCGATCATCTGCGGCAGTTCGCTATTTCTTCCCAGGCCGATGGCGATGTCCGCATCACCCGCATCGGCGAAAAGGTCATCCTCAAGATCAACACCAATTTCCATGCCCATAAGACCGGTGCCGACGACAAGGCGTTCCAGCAGCAGAGCAGCGGCGATACGCCTTCGCCCGACCGAGCGTGCGTCGATGCGCGTGAGCATTTCGTGAGCGACTGCGCCGTCGACACGCGGCGGCGCGGCGCACGCGACCTCGCTTTGCGACTGGCCGACATGGACCGCGACGGTGTGGATGCCGAACTTGTCTTCCCGTCCCTGGGCCTGATGCTGCCGCGCATCGACGACCGCGAAGGCCAGCAAGTCGCCTGCCGCATCTATAATGACTGGGCATGGGACTATACCGCCCCGGTCCGCGACCGATTGATTCCCGCCGCCATGATCCCCTGTTTCGACTTCGACGACGCTCTGACGGAATGCTTGCGGACCGCAGAACTTGGCTATGCCGCCTTCTGCCTGTGGGAAGGGTTGAACAATTATTACGACGCGCGCTGGGATCCGATCTTTGCGCTTGCCGCCGAGCGCCATATCCCGATCGTATTTCATACCGGCGTGGGCGACATCAATATTCGCGCGCTCCGGGGACCGGGGGCCGCAATGTTCAACTACACCCGCCAGATGAACGATGCAGTCGACATCATCACCCAGCTCGTCGGCGGCGGCGTCCTGGATCGCAATCCGGGAGCCCATATTCTGTTTGCCGAACATAGCGCCGGTTGGCTGATGGGCCTGGCAGAGCGGATGGACGAGGTCTATCACGGCCATGCGCCGGCAATTACGCCCAAGCTGTCACGGCTGCCCAGCCAGATCGTGCGGGATCAGGTCCACTGCGCGCTTCAGAACGACGTAGGCGCGCTGAGGACACGCGATGGGGTAGGTATCGGTGCGCTATTGTTCGCCACCGACTATCCTCATTCCGAGGGCACTTTCCCCTATTCGCGCAATGTGGTCGCACGGATGATCGCGGAAAATCCAGCCTGTTCTCAGGAAGATTTCGTCGCGGTGCTGGGCGGCAATGCCGCCAGCCTGTTCGTGCGCGCCAACCTGAAACACAAGGTCGAAGCGCGCGCCCGGCAGACAGAGGCCGCTTGAAACCGCACGGTCCAGTTGTCAGACAATGATGCCCGATTCCAGCAACGCATCGACCCGGGCTTCGTCATAGCCGATTGACGCCAATATGGTCCTTGCGTCCGCACCGGCAGGCCGGGGCGGACGCGGCGGGTCGGCCGGAGCGCCGGAGAAGCGGGGCGCGGGCGCGGGCTGGGACTGGCCGCCCACATCGATGAAAGTGCCGCGCGCCTGGATATGCGGATGATCGAGCGCCTCATCGGGCGACAAGACAGGGGCAAAGCAGATATCGGTGCCTTCCATGACCTCGCACCATTGCGCACGGGTTCGGGTGGCGATGATCGCAGCGACCCGGCTCTTGAGCGCAGGCCAGGCGGCACGGTCCATCTGCGCGTCGAAATCCCGATCGTCAGCGACGCCCAGCATCTGGCGCAGCAGGGCATAGAATTGCGGCTCGATCGATCCGAACGCGACGAACCTGCCATCGGCGCAGGCATAGGTGTCATAGAAATGCGCGCCGGAATCGAGCCAGTTGGCGCCGGTGCGCTCATCCCAGATGCCCGCGCCCTTGAGCTGCCATACCATAGAGGCAAGCAAGGCGGACCCATCGACCATGGCGGCATCAACCACCTGTCCTGCCGCGCCATTTTTCACCGCAAGCAGTGCGGCGACCATGCCGAAGGCGAGCAACATGCCGCCGCCACCGAAATCGCCGACATAATTGACCGGCGGGGTCGGCTTGCCTCCCTGGCGCCCGATCGTATGAAGGACGCCGTTGATGGCGATATAGTTGATGTCGTGGCCTGCCGCATGGGCCAGCGGGCCATCCTGCCCCCAGCCGGTGATGCGACCATAGACCAGCGCGGGATTGTCCGCGATCAGCACGTCCGGGCCAAGGCCGAGCCTTTCCATGACGCCGGGTCGGTAGCCTTCGATAATAGCATCGGCCGAACGGCAGAGATCGCGCACCACCGCCATACCGGCGTCGGCCTTCATATCTATGGTGAGCAGGCTGCGCGAGCGGGCGAGTACATCATAGCGGTCAAACCCATCGAACAGCTCCGGCGCTCGGGGTCGAGCGATCCGGATCACCTGCGCCCCATGATCCGCCAGCATCATGCCGCAGAAAGGGCCGGGGCCAAGACCGGCAAATTCGATGATGCGGACGCCGGTGAGCGGGCCGCTCATGCCGCGGCATCGCGGCGCACGCGCATCCGGTCCAGCCCGGCACGGAAGCTGTCGGGCAAGGGCGCGGCCTTGCCATCCACCGTCCCGACAAGCACGGCCCGCGCGAAGGCACAGGCCCGTCCATCTTGCGTGGCGAGACAGGCGAGCGTCCAACTCGACCGGCCCAGGTCCAGAACGCCCACATACATGTCGAGCGGGGCGGGATAATGGGCCTCACCGACATAATCGATATGGTTTGCGGCTATCATCGTGCGCATATGGCCCATCGTTTCCAAATGACCCTGCGCCACGTCGAAACGGGCGCGGGCATCTTCGAACGCAGCGGCCATCGCCACGTTGTTGATGTGGCGATTGGGGTCGATATCCGCAAAGCGCGTCGTGATGACGTGGCGGAACGGATAGCGCGTTAGATCGAGAAGGGCGGGATCGGGACGACCCATGGATGAAAGCTCCTTCAGCCGTAAGTCAGAGCGACTGGCCGTCGTCGATCGTGAAATGCGTACCGGTAACCGCGCGGGAGGCATCGGACGCGAGAAACAGCAAGATCGAATCCAGATCGCCCTCCTCCATCAGGCGGCGGCGATGAAATTTCTGGATCTGGCGCTCCCCTGCATCGGTATCGAACCATTCGCCGTTGATTTCCGTCTTGATATAGCCGGGGCAGATCATATTGACGTTGATGCCCTTGCGAATCCAGTCGCGCGCCATGACCCGGCCCATCTGGAGCACGCCGGCCTTCGACCCGGAATAGACGGCAAGGCCGGCGTCCACCTTGTGCGCGGTGATCGAGGAGGTGATGACGATGCGACCATGCTGTTTTTCGGGACTGCCCGCCGCGATGAGCCGACGCGCGCCTTCGCGCGCGGTCAGGAAAGGCCCCCGCAGGTTGACCGCCATGACCCGGTCAAATTCCGCCACCGGTAATTCGGTCGTCATCCCTTCACTGTTCATGCCGGCATTGGCGATGATCGTATCGACCGTTCCGAACGCACCCTCGGCAGCATCATAGGCGGCGATGGTCGATGCCTCGTCAGCGACATCCATGGCGACCGCGATGGCGCGGCCGCCTTTGGCCTCGATCGCCGTCCTGGTCGCCTCCAGCCGTTCGGTACGCCGTGCCGCCAGCACGACCGCAGCCCCCGCGTCGGAAAGGATGTGCGCGAAACGCTCGCCTAATCCCGACGACGCGCCGGTTACCAGCGCGACCCGGCCGGTCAGATCAAATATGGGCGCTGCGGTCATTATCGTCCTTTCCGGGGAAACCTGTCGTCTTGTGACACCGCGGTAAACCGGCCCACCATCCGACCACAAGGTAAAACTTGCGCATCAGCGAAACATAGATAACGTAGTAGACCTTATCGAGGGATCGGCTTGCAGGAACGCGGGTGAAAATGGAGGGGATCAAGCGGCTGACGACCTTTATCAATGGGACATCGCGCCGTAACCGCGTTGCCAGATGCGCGCATCCAGCGCATGACTGAACGGCCAGCGCCCTTCTTCTACGCCGCCGACGGCGACGCCTTTACTCCCACGGGGCTGGCGGCCAGTCCGTGGGAACGAGGCAAGCAGAATGGCGTGGCATTGGGCGGGCTGCTGACCCATCTGGTCGAGCAGGTGCCCGCCACAGTCGCGATGACGACGGCGCGGCTGACCATCGATATATTGTCCGCCGCCGATTTCGCGCCAACGATCGGTCGCGCCAGGACCGTCCGCGAAGGTCGACGAATCCAGATGGTGGAGGCCGAACTGTTGACGGGAGATCGCGTCGTGGCGCGCGCGACGGCGCTGCGCGTGCGCAAGGCCGATACGCCCATGATCGCCACTCCCAATCCCTATCCGCCGCCGGAAGATGTCGCGCCCAGCGATTTCATGGGCAACAGAGCTTTCGGCGGATCGATGGAGACGCGGCTGGTGCGGGGCGGGTTGCGAACGCGCGGACCAGGCACGCTATGGGTCCGATTCGCCCATGAACATGTAAAAGGCGTGGCGCTTTCGCCTCTGCTGCGCACGGCCATATTGGGGGATTTCGGCGGGGGCCTGGGCAGCGAGATCGACAGCGAGGTCTGGACCTACGCCAATCTCGACATTGCGGTCCATCTGGTACGCGAGCCGGTGGGCGAATGGCTGTTGATCGACGCGCGTACCGCGAGCGCAGGACAGGGGGTGGGCCGGTCCGACATGGTTCTGGCCGATCGTGACGGGCCGTTCGCGCGGGCGCACCAGACCCTTTTCATCGCGGCGCGCGGATGAGGACGCTTTTTGCACCACCGCGGCACGAAGATATATGTTACCGCTGGACCTATCTAACTATGTCGGGCAAGAGCAGCGCAGCCATCGACAGGAGTGCCATGCCATGACCGATCTCGTCACCGGAACGCTTGAAGGCGGGCTTGCCACCATCACACTCGACCGGCCCGAAGCGGGCAACGCGATGAGCTGGGAGTTGGTCGATACGTTCAGCGCCGTAGTCGAGCGGCTGACGGCGACGCCGGCCGTGCGCGCGTTCCTGATCCGGGGGGAAGGCAAAAATTTCTGCGTCGGCGGCGACATTCGCAGCTTTGCCAGCGAAAGCGACCCTGCCGACTTCATCGGGCGTCTGGCGCGGCGTCTGCACGTCGGCCTCGCCCTGCTTGCAGCACATCCAGCCCCGCTGGTCATCGCAGCCCAGGGGGCGGCCGCGGGTGCGGGCCTGAGCCTTGTTGCCAGCGGGGATATCGTGCTGGTGGGACAATCCGCTTCCTTTGCCATGGCCTATACCGGGATCGGCCTGACCGCCGATGGCGGCGCGACCTGGCTGTTGCCGCGGCTGATCGGACTGCGCGCAACGCAGGAACTGGCCTATCTGGGGCGGCGGCTGACCGCGCAGGAGGCAGTGGATCTGGGCCTGGCAACCCGGATGGTCGCCGACGAAGCGCTGGCGGACGAGGCCACTGTCGTGGCCACCCGGATCGCAGCAGGGCCGACCGGCGCCTTTGGCGGCGTGAAGCAACTATTGGCGCGAAGCTATGACGCGACCCTGCACGATCATCTGGATGCCGAAGCTGCGGCGATCGCCATTGCAATGGCCGGCGCGGATGCTCAGGAGGGCGTCGCCGCCTTCCTGGAGCGGCGCAAGCCGGCGTTCCGCGGCGCGTAGCTGTACCTGTCCACCAAATCGGGAGAATGACCATGACCCATGCGACGGGCTATGCCGCTCTGTCGGCCGAAAGCCCAATGGCGCCATTCACCTTCGAGCGGCGCGCGCTGCGCGCCGACGACGTGCGGCTGGACATCCGCTATTGTGGCGTATGCCATTCCGACTTGCACCAGGCGCGTGACGATTGGCATAACAGCGTCTATCCGTGCGTGCCAGGGCATGAGATCATCGGGACGGTCACCGAGGTCGGCCCGGACGTCACGCGGTTCCAGATTGGCGACTTGGCAGCGATCGGCTGCATGGTCGACAGTTGCATGGCATGTCCAGAATGCGTGCGCGGGCAGGAGCAATATTGCGTCAAGCGTTCCACGCCGACCTATAATGGCAAGGACCGGATGGACGGATCGCCGACCTATGGCGGCTATTCCGACCATATCGTCGCGCGCGAACAGTTCGTGCTGAAACTGCCCGAAGGTCTGGATCCCGAGCGCGCCGCGCCGCTGCTCTGCGCGGGAATCACGACCTGGTCGCCGCTGCGGCACTGGAAAGTCGGTCCGGGAAGCCGGGTGGCGGTCGCAGGACTAGGTGGCCTGGGCCATATGGGCGTCAAACTGGCCGTCGGGCTGGGCGCCGAAGTGACCGTCGTGACGACATCCCCCGCCAAGTCGGCCGATGCTCTGGCGCTGGGCGCGCACAAGGTTCTGATCGCATCGGACAAAGAGGCGATGAAGGCAGCCAGGGGCAGTTTCGACCTGGTGCTCGACACGATCCCAGTGGCGCACGACATCAGCCCCTATCTGATGCTGCTGGCGCCCCGGGGCGTTCATGTGATCGTTGGCGCAATCGACATGTTGCCCTCGCTCCATAGCGGCCTGCTGGTCGGCGGGCAGAAATCGGTGGCGGGGTCGGCGATTGGTGGCCTGCCCGAAACGCAGGAATTACTGGACTTCTGCGCTGCCAAGACCATCCTGCCCGACACCGAAACCATCGCCATCCAGGACATAAACCACGCCTTCGAACGTATGGAGAAGGCCGACGTCAAATATCGCTTTGTCATCGACATGGCATCATTGGGTCGGGGAAGCTGATACAATATCATAAATTTGTAGCGATTGCCGATACGAACCAGGGGATATCCTGCTATGCGAGGATCATGGGGAAGAAACAGATAGACGTCATGTCGCCGCCGTCGGACAATAGTCGCAGCATCGAAACGGGCGCATTCGGCCGACCGGCCATGGGCGCCCAGCCGATCGCGGACCCGGTCCTGAATGCCGCGGCGAGTTGCATTCGGCGCAAAGGCATCGACAATGTGTCATTGGAGGAAGTGGCTGCGGAGGCCGGCGTGTCCCGCACGACCCTGTACCGCCGGTTCGGCAATCGCGAGTCCCTGTTCACAGCGTTGCTGATGGAGGGCGCAAAGCCGTTTCGCGAATGGTCGCACAAAATTCTGATCGGTCCCGGGTCCGTAGCGGACCGACTGGAAACGGTACTGGCGCACGCCATCCTGGAAATGCAGCATGTCGGGTGGCTCGATCGCAGCCTGCATTCGGGCATGTCGCCCGCAAGTGCCCGATTGTTCCGGGCCGCGCAGGCGGACGGATCGACCGGCAGCATCGCTTCGGTGCTGGCGTCGTTGATCGACGAACGGGCGACGGCTGCGGGGGTGACGCTGGACGATCTGACCGGGTGGATCACCGACCAGATGATCGTCCTCGCCAGCGGCGAGATGTGGGACGAAGAGAGATTACGGAGCCGGTTGCGCTACTTCGTGATGCCTGTGCTGACCGCTGCCTGCGAACCCCCGGTTGCCGCCATGCATGAGCGGCTCGATGCCATTGAACGCAAAATCGACATTTTGATGGAGAAGGGTGCATGATTAAGGTCCACCACCTCGACTATTCGCGCTCGACCCGCATCCTCTGGTTGCTGGAGGAATTGGGCGAACCTTATGAACTGACGACCTACCACCGCGATCCCAGCACGTTTCGAGCGCCAGCCGAACTCAAACAGGCACACCCGCTGGGTAAGTCACCCGTCATCGAGCATGACGGCGCAGTGATCGCGGAATCGGGGGCTATCCTGGAATATCTTGCCGCAAAACTGGGCGACGGACGGTTGGGCAGGTCGCCCGCCGACGCTGACTGGGCGGAATATCTGGAATGGCTGCACGCGGGCGAAGGCACCGCCATGATGGGCGTTGTCATGCTGATGCTGGTGCGCGGCTCCGACAAGACGTCACACGCGAGCGCCTATGGGCTGGAAGTCGTCGACGGGGCGATGGCGGAGATCGAGGCCAAGCTCGACGGGCGAGATTATCTGCTGGCGTCCGGCTTCAGCGCCGCCGACATTCAATTCGGCTATGTCGTGGCGGTAGCTGACCAGTTCGGCGCGGTGGGCGACCGGCCACGGCTGCGCGCCTGGCTGGCGCGAGTGACTGCCCGCCCGGCCTATATTGCCGCCGTCGAAAAGGGCGGTCCATGGCTGCTGCCTATTTCGCGTTGATCGGGACCCGCATGGCTTACGAACATATCGACTTCGCCATCACCGACGGCATCGCCACGCTGGCAATCAACCGGCCGGAAAAGCTCAATGCGCTGTCGCAACAATCGCTCGACGAGATGATGCACGCGCTAGATCGCGTCGCGGATGAAGGCGCGCGCGTTCTGCTGATGAGCGGGAACGGCCGGGCTTTCTGTTCGGGCGCGGATCTGTCTGCCGGCGGGCGCGGCGGCGCGGATGCCGCGCGCGACATGGGCGCCGGACTGGAAAGCGGGTTCAATCCCGTGCTCGAGCGGCTCGTGCGCCTGCCCTGTCCGCTGGTGACCGCAGTGAACGGCGCGGCGGCGGGCGGAGGATGCGGCTATGCGCTGGCTGGCGACATCGTCATCGCCGGGCGATCGGCCTATTTCCTGCAGCCCTTCGCCAATATCGGGCTGGTGCCCGACGTCGGGGCGACATGGTTGCTGCCACGCCTGGCCGGCAAGGCAAGGGCGACCGCGATGATGATGCTGGGCGAGCGTATTCCAGCCGACCTCGCACTGGAATGGGGGTTGATCTATCAGGTGGTCGAGGATGCGGCGCTGATGGAAACGGCCCGATTGATTGCCGCGAGGCTGGCGACCGGCCCCACCGTCGCCTATGGCCTGATGCGCAGGGGGATCGCAATGGCTATGAACCAGTCACTGACGGATACGCTGCGGATGGAACGCATTCACCAGCGCGAGGCGGGGCGGACCGCCGATCATGCCGAAGGCGTCGCTGCGTTCCTGGAAAAACGCAAGCCGGTGTTCCGCGGCACCTGACAGTCGTCAGGCGCCGCGCATCCGGATCATGGCTTCCTGTGCGACCGATGCGACCAGCAGGCCGTCGCCGTCGTAAATCGTGCCCCGGCTGAGGCCACGCTCGCCCGCGCTGATGGGCGTATCCAGCTCACACAGATGCCAGCGCGTGAAGTCGAACGGGCGATGGAACCAGAGGCTATGGTCGAGGCTGGTGAATTGAAAGCCGGGCGTGCGCCAGGTCACAGGATGCGGCTGGACGATGGTGGGCAGTTGGGGGAAGTCCGACGCATAGGCGAGCGCCGCCTGGTGCATCGCGATGTCATTCCCCAGCGGCAAGGCACTGCGGAACCACATGGCGTGGCGGGGCGGGCGAATTCCGTCTTCCATGCCGGGGCGCGGCACCCGGATGTTGCGCAGTTGCAGGCCGACGGCCTCGCCCCGCAGGTCGTCGTCATACAGGGCGTCCGCATCGGGCAGGTCAGCGGCGCGCGTGAATTGATGGTCGAATGCGCCATCGGCCGGCGCCTGAAAGGACGCCGCCAGGTTCAATATCTGCCGTCCGTCCTGAAGCGCGACAACCCGCCGCGTCGCGAACATGCCACCGTCGCGCGCACGATCAACCTCGAACAGGATCGGCTTCGTGACGTCGCCGGGATGGATGAAATAGGCGTGCAGCGAATGGCACGCTCGCCCTGCGACCGTTGCGGCGGCAGCCATGAGGGCCTGGGCCACCACACTGCCGCCGAAGATGCGTGACGCGTCAGGCTCAGGCGGCCACCCGCGGAAGCTGTCGTGCCCACAGGGTTCGAGCGTCAATATTTCAACAAGCGAACGGCTCATGCAGCGCTCGGCATCATGGCAGCGGGCCGGTCTGCTCGAGGTCGATGGGCGGTGCAGGGGGGCCGATGCGGAATATGCCGCTGCCGCGCGCGGTCAGTTCGCCATTCACCTCCAGCGTCCCCTGAATGAAGACCATGCGCTTGGTCGTGCGCAAGACCTGCGCCCGTCCTTCGACCCAATCTCCCAGCTTCGGACCGGTCAGATAGTCGATGCCCATCTGAACGGTCAGCAGGAAGCGTTCCTCGAACCCCGCCACATAGCGCGCCGTCAGTGGCAGCACGATGTCGAACATCGTCGCCACCCATCCGCCATGCGCGATACCCATGGGATTGCACAGATGCGGCAGGATGCGGCACCCGAACGTGACTTCGCCGTCGGCACGGCGTGCATAGACCGGACCGTTATGGCCCAGAAAGCCATCGGAAAAGGATATAGGGACGAAACCGGGCGGCGGATCTTGCGCCGCCGCCCTTTCCTGGATGCTTTGCGCCATAGGGACGGGGCGCTTAGCGCGGCGGCATTCGGATGGCGCCATCAATGCGCAGATTCTGGCCGTTGAAATAGCTGTTCCTGACCAGTTCGACGATCAGCGAGCCAAACTCTTCCGGCTTGCCGAGACGCTTGGGGAAGGGCACCGACTTTTCCAGATTCTCGAAGATCTGCGGCGCCGTGTCCTTGACCCCCAACATGGGCGGAGTGGCAAAGATGCCCGGCATGACCGAATTGACGCGGATGCCCAGTTCCATCAGGTCACGCGCCATCGGCAGGACCAGGCCATTGACGCCAGCCTTGAGCGACCCATAGGCCACCTGACCAACCTGACCGTCCTGCGCCGCTGCCGAGCTGGTCAGCACGATCGCGCCGCGCTCGCCATCTTCGTTCAGCGGCTCGGCGGAGGCCATGCCCAACGCCGAAATCGACGCCATGCGGTAGCTGGCGATCAGGATGCCCTGCGCGCCAAACGCATAATCTTCCGTCGACAGCCGCTTGAAGCCGCCGGTGTCGCGGTCGCGGGCAACCGTCTTGCCGCCCTTCGACACCTGCGCGCAATGAATCAGCGCCCGCTCCTGCCCATGGGCGGCGCGCGCCTTTTCAAAGCCGGCCAGCACCGAATCCTCGTCCAGAATGTTCACCTTGCAGAAAAGGCCGCCGATGTCGCGCGCGACGGCCTCACCCGCTTCCTCGTTCAGATCGAAGATCGCAACCTTCATACCCGCATCGGCGAGCGCCTTGGCCGATGCCTTGCCCAGGCCCGATGCGCCGCCGGTAACAATTGCGGCCAATTCATTCGTGATCTGCATGGCGAAACGCCCCTTTTCGTAAGAATCTATCAACAACCTATATAACTAGGTTTGCTACTGGTAAAGCCTGCTCTGACCTACCCCTCAAAGTCATCGCACCTTGTAAAAAAGCCGACGCTCCCTTGCACCGGAGCACCGGCTCAGCTTTGGGAGAGGAGATATGGCCAGGCCGTTCTCCTTCCCGTTCAGAGCGCCTCGACGATGGTGACGTTGGCGACACCGCCGCCTTCGCACATCGTCTGGAGCCCGTATTTCTTGCCCTGCGCCTTGAGCGCGTAAACGAGCGTCGTCATCAATTTCGTACCCGACGCGCCCAGCGGGTGGCCCAGCGCGATCGCGCCACCATTGACGTTGAGCTTGGCGGGGTCGGCATCCTGGTGCTTGAGCCAGGCCATCGGCACCGGGGCGAAGGCTTCGTTGACTTCATACAGGTCGATGTCGCCGATCTTGAGACCCGAGCGGGCAAAAGCCTTGTCGGTCGCGAACAGCGGCTCTTCGAGCATGACCACCGGGTCGCCGGCGGTCACGGTCATGTTCACAATGCGCGCCAGCGGGGTCAGCCCATATTCCTTGACCGCCTTTTCCGATGCGATCATCACCGCCGATGCGCCGTCGGTGATCTGGCTCGACGTTGCGGCGGTAATGACGCCGCCTTCGACCAACAGCTTGACCGCCGCCATACCTTCTGGCGAGGCGTCCCAGCGGATGCCTTCGTCGATCGTGTGCATTTCGCTGACGCCATCGGCGCCGACTATCTCCAGCGGCAGAATTTCCGCATCGAACGCCCCCGTCTTGGTCGCGCGCTGGGCGCGCAAATGGCTTTCCAGACCATAGGCGTCCAGCATGTCACGGGTGAAGCCCCATTTCTTCGCGATCATCTCCGCACCGCCGAACTGGCTGAAGTTCTGGATGCCGAACCGGTCCTTGATCGAGGCCGGGAGCGGGTCGGATCCTTCGGGCGAGAGGGCGGCCGACCCCATGGGCACGCGCGTCATGCTTTCGGTGCCTGCCGCGATGACGATGTCCTGCGTGCCCGACATGACCGCCTGCGCCGCAAACTGGATCGCCTGCTGCGAGGAACCGCACTGGCGATCGATGGTGACCGCCGGCACGCTGAGCGGCAGGCCGGACGCCAGCACGCAGTGTCGGCCGACATGCAGAGCCTGCTCGCCCGCCTGGGTAACACAACCAACGATGACGTCGTCCACAGCTTCGCCCGGCACGCCGGCCCGCGCGACGACCGCGTCGAGGACCTTTGCGCCGAGATCGACCGGGTGCCAGCCGGCAAGGCGGCCACGGCGACGTCCACCGGCGGTACGGACGGCGGCTACGATATATGCTTCTGCCACTTCACTTGCTCCTGAAAGGGATGGGATGGAATAGGATGGGACGTCGGCGGTCAGCCCGCCAACATGCCCGACAGGCGCGTGTTCACGATCGCCGTGGCGTCAGCCACGATACGGTCGATCAGTTCCCGACAGGTCGGGATGTCGTGGATCAGGCCCTGGATCATGCCGGCCCAGAAGATGCCGGCATCCATGTCACCCTCTTCCAGGACCACCCGGCCCTTGGCCCCGGCCACATAAGCCTGCACGTCCTTGAAGGTCGCGTCCGGCTGCGCCAGGATTTCGACAACCTTGTCCGACACCGCGCTCTTGCCGACGCGGGCGGTGTTGTGGAGCTTGCGGAAAATCAGATTCGTGCCGCGCTCGTCATTGTCGATATAGGCCTGCTTCACATTGGGATGGATTGGCGCCTCGACAGTGGCGCAGAAGCGCGTACCCATGTTGATGCCCTCCGCACCCAGCGCCAGCGCTGCGACCAGGCCACGCCCGTCGCCAAAACCGCCCGATGCGAGCATGGGGATCGTAACCTTGTCGGCTGCGGCGGGGATCAGGATCAGGCCGGGAATGTCATCCTCGCCCGGATGCCCTGCACATTCGAAACCGTCGATCGAGATCGCGTCCACACCCTTCTTCTGGGCGGACACGGCATGACGCACGGCCGTGCATTTGTGGATGATACGAACATCCGCCGCCTTGAACATTTCCCAGATTTCCGCGACCGCAGGCGTTCCGGCAGTTTCGACCGCCTTGATCCCCATGTCGATGATCGCCTTCGCATAGGCCTTGTAATCAGGGGCGTTGATCGTCGGGAAGACGGTCATGTTCACGCCGAAGGGCTTGTCGGTCATCGACCGGCAACGCTCGATCTCCTTCTTGAGGTCATCGGGCGTGGGTTGGGTCAGGCCGGTCAGGATCCCGAAGCCGCCCGCATTGGACACCGCGGACGCCAGTTCTGCGCGGCCCACGCCCTGCATACCGCCCTGAACGATAGGATGTTCGATTCCGAGCATCTCGGTGATACGTGTCTTGAAAGCCATATGTTTGCCCGTCCCGCTCCACTTTTGCTGCAAAGCCCCTCGACGGGCTTATCGCACCTAGTTACCTATGATGTGGAAAAAGCGCTAGCCACTTTGGTGCGCCACGACAATGGGGAAGGATGACGGCATGTCCATCGACTGGTCACAACTGGCATTGCCGGTGATGCAGGCACCGATGCTGATCTGTTCCAGCCTGGAACTGGTGATTGCGTCGTGTCGCGCAGGAATTATCGGAGCCTTTCCGAGCGGCAACCCGCGCGGCGATCATAGTCTCGACAGCTGGCTGTCGGCGATTCGCGAAGCGGAGGCCGAATCGCTGGACAAGGGCGAGCGCTTCGCCCCCTTCTGCGTCAATCTGCTCGCCAGCCGCGCGATCGAACAGCAGACCCGCGCCGACCGGCTCGCGACCTGCCGCAAGGCCAGGGTGCCACTGATCCTGACCAATCTGGGCGACCCCCGCGCCGAAGTCGAAGCCGCGCACGAATGGGGCGGCATCGTTTTCCACGATGTGACCACCATGAAGTTCGCGGAAAAGGCAATCGCATCGGGCGTCGATGGGTTGATGCTGGTCAGCGGCGGTGCGGGCGGCCATGCCGGCACGCTCAACCCCTTTTCCTTCCTGCCGCAGGTGCGGCGCATGTTCGACGGCACGATCATGCTGGCGGGCGGCATCGCTGACGGCAACGGGATCGCGGCAGCGCTGGCGCTGGGCGCGGACCTGGTGGTGATGGGCACGCGATTCATCGCAACGAAGGAATCAGGGACGTTCGACGCGCACAAGACTATGCTGGTCGAGTCGCGCGCTGAGGACGTGCTGTTCACCGACGCCATCGCCGGGATGCCGGCGAGCTTTCTGCGCCCGTCGATGATCGCCAACGGGCTGGACCCGGACAAGCTGCCGCCGCCCAAGGGGATGCACAAGCCCGACCTGCCCGAAGGACTGCGCGCATGGAAGCATATCTGGTCAGGCGGACATTCCACAGGACTGATCGACGACGTGCCGAGCGTTGCGGACCTGGTCGGGCGGCTGGGGCAGGAATTTGCGGCGGCGCGCCACCCTGGCGACTGGCGCGCGGCGCTGGCGCGGAGCCTGACATGACCATCGAGGAGATGCTGGACCGCGAGGCGATCCGCCTGCTGATGGCGACCTATACGATCAACGGCGATCGGGGCCGCATCGACGGGCTGGTCGATGCCTTCGCCGATGATGGCATATTGGAGTTTTCGGGCGAACAGAGCCGCGGACGGAGCGCGATTGCGCAACGGTTGGGGACGCCGGACCGACCGCGTGACCCGCAGCACAGCTTCACCCGGCACAATCTGACCAGCTCGCTTGTGGAACTGGCGGGCGAAACCGCGACAGGCCGAACCTATTTCCAGGTCATGACCGACATCGGCCTCGATCATCACGGCCATTATGCCGATCGTTTCGAGCGGACGGGCGCGGGTTGGAGGATCGCACATCGCCAAGTGCGGATCGACTGGCAATCGCCCGACTCGCTCTACCCGCCCTTCCCGAAACGCTAAGGAGACGAACCATGGAGTTCATCACCGTCGACAAGGCCGATCGCGTGACCACAGTGACCCTGAACCGCCCAGAGGTAATGAATGCCATCAACGGTCGGATGCATCATGAATTGCAGGCTGCGTTCGATGATTTCGCCAGCGACTGCGAACAGTTCGTTTGCATCGTAACAGGCGCGGGCGAGCGCGCCTTTTGCGCTGGATCGGACCTGAAGGCCGTGGCCGAGCGCGGCGAGCATCCGGTCTATCCGGCCAGCGGCTATGCCGGGCTGATCGAACGGTTCGACTGCGACAAGCCGATCATCGCGGCGGTCAACGGGCTGGCGCTGGGCGGCGGGTTCGAGGTGGCGCTGGCCTGCGACATCATCATCGCGGCGGACCATGCGAGCTTCGGCCTGCCCGAACCGCTCGTCGGCGCGATCGCCTTTGGCGGCGGGCTGCACCGACTGGCACGCGAGATCGGCACGAAGCAGGCGCTGGGCATGATCCTGACATCGCGGCGGGTGAGCGCGCAGGACGGACTAAGGATGGGCTTCGTGAACGAGGTCGCGCCGCCAGAGGCGTTGATGGCAACGACACATCGCTGGGTCGCGGAGATTTTGCGTGCCTCCCCCATGGCGGTGCGCGCGTCCAAGCAGGTCGTCCATCGCGGGCTGGATGAAGCGAGCCTGGCCGCCGCGCTGGCCAACCAGGCCGATTATCCTGCCTATGTCGCCTGGCGCGAGGCGGAGGACACGAAGGAAGGGCCGCTCGCCTTCGCACAGAAGCGCGCACCACACTGGAAGGGATGCTGATGAGCCGGGCGGTCGTCATCCGGGCGTTCGGGCCGCCCTCGGGCTTTTCGCTGGAGGAGCATGATCCCGGCGTACCGGGACCCGGAAGGGTCCGCATCGCCATCCGCGCGGCGGGCATCAGTTATGTCGACGTCCTGGTCGCGGCGGGGCTGTACCAGTTGAAGCCCACCCTTCCCTTCGTCCCTGGCAGCGAGTTTTCCGGGGTGATCGAGGCCGTCGGCGAGGGCGTCGATCCCGCACGTATCGGCGAGCGGGTGCTGGGCAGCGCCTTCGGCGCGGCCATCGGTGAAGCTTGCGTCATTCCAGCCAAGCTCGCCCTGCCGCTCCCCGACGCGATGGATTTCGTGACTGCGTCGGTGTTTCGGGTCAGCTACGCCACCGCCTATCATGCGCTGGTGCAACGCGCGCGGCTGCAACCAGAAGAAACGGTCTGCGTGCTAGGTGCAGGCGGCGCGGTCGGCTATGCCGCGATCGAAGTCGCCAAGGCGCTGGGCGCCAGGGTGATCGGATCGGCTTCGACCGCAGACAAACGCGCGTTGGCGACGCGGGGCGGGGCTGACGCGGTGATCGATGCGGCGTCGCCCAGCTGGCGCGACGACCTGAAGGCAGCCAATGCGGGCAAGCCGGTGGACGTGATCGTCGATCCGGTGGGGGGTGAAGCGACCGAACCGGCCTTCCGCTCCCTGGCCTGGAACGGGCGGCATCTGGTCATTGGCTTTGCCGGCGGCTCGATCCCAAGGCTGCCGGTCAATCTCGCGCTGCTGAAGGGCGCTTCGCTGATCGGCGTCGATGTGCGCCAGTTCGGGGATTATGAGCACGCGCTGGCGGAGGCCAATGTGCAGGCGCTGCTCGCCCTTTTCGCACAGGGCAAGCTGTACCCACCCATCGCCCGCACCTATCCGATCGACGATTTCGTCGCTGCAATGGAGGAAGCCCAGCGCGGCGTCACCGCCGGGCGCATCGTCATCACCATGGCCGCGCCACAATGATCCGCACGATCGCGGTCGAGGGCGCGAGGCTGGTCTATGAAGATGTGGGTAGCGGCGATCCGCTTCTGTGCGTTCATGGCTTTGGCGGCAGCCGGGCAAGCTGGGAGCCGATATGGCGGACCATCACTGCCGGTCGGCGGGGACTGAGGCTCGACCAGCGCGGCTTCGGCGAGTCGATAGCGAGCGCTGCTGTGGACTATAGCCACGCCGACGATCTGCTGGCGCTGATGGACGATGCCGGTGTTGCGCGATGCGACCTGATCGGATTTTCGCTGGGGGGTGCGGTATCTCTGCAATTTGCTCTCGATCATCCCGAACGGGTGCGCCGACTGGTGCTGATCGCGCCTGCGCTGTTCGGCTGGGACTGGTCGGAGGCGTGGCGATCCGAATGGCGGGCGGTCACGACTCACGCGCGGGCCGGCGATATGGAGAGCGCGCGCCGTCGATGGCTCGCGCACCCGATGTTCACCGCGGCAATGCGCAATCCTGGACACGCTGCAATCATGCGCGAAGAAATCGCCCTGTTCCCCGGCCAGCAATGGGTCGAGGCAGATGGGCAGCGGCCAACGGGTTCCGACCTTGAACGGATAGACATACTTGCCATGCCCTGTCTGTTGCTCACAGGCGAGCAGGACGTGACCGACCTGCGCGAGATCGCCGACCTGCTGCCTGTGCTGTCGGACCAAGTCCAGCGGCTCGACTATCCCGGCTGCGGCCATATGCTGATGCTGGAGGCCTCCAATCGCGTTGCGGCCGATATCAACAGGTTCCTGGCCACGGGCTGATCATTTCAGCCTTCCACGGGATCGGGCAGATGGCTCGCCAGCGTCGGCACTTCGGCCAACGCGCGCAGCATGTCGTTGAGATGTGTGCAGCCCGCGGTCTTGCGCAGCGTAAGCAACACTTCATTGCGCAGATCAACGAGCGGCACGCCTACAAGTGCGTCGACATTGACCGGCGCGGCGCGACACTCCTTGTACGGCAGGGTGCCCGGTCGCGCGACGACGCTGCGCAAGCACTGGGTTGCGGCGTCGGCCGTCGCAGTGAGTCGATATTCGTGAATCGCGATCCGGTCCCCGCCATCGGGCGCGCTGGCGCTGTCCTGAAAGCCGGATTCGACGTGAATGACATCGCCTTCACGCCAGACGTCGATGCGCCGGGCACGGCGAAAGTTCACCCCACCCCGATCGATCAGCGGATGCCAGCCATCGGGATCTTCAGGGTTGACCAGCGATGGAACGCGCGAGGCATTCTGGTCCGGCACGGGCCTGCCGCCGATGGACAGGGCGTCCGAACCCGGCCGGAAGCCGATGCAGATGCCTTCCATGCGCGCCGCATGGTCTGCTCGTTCCTGCACCGAAAGGCGCGACATCCAGTCCTGGGTCCAGCGCGACCAGGCCCAGCCGCCCACCAGCGACGCGCCCGCCAGATCGTCGAGCAGCAGGTAGAGCGGTGTGCCGCCCCGCTTTTCGCCAGGTAGCGCCTTGTCGATTTCCGCGCGCAGATAGCCACCCGCTCGTGCGCCGGACAATTGGGCAAGTTCGGGACGCGGCGGCGTGCTGGTCACCGAAAGCATCACCCGGTGTTCGGCGACCACGTCGATGTGGGCCGTCGCGACGATGGCCGGCTTTGGGACAGGCCCGCCTCCCTGCCATTCCGTAACGATATCGCGCGCATCACCGGCAAAAATCACGTCGCCATCCTGGCCATCCGGCCAGGTCGCGTCGAGCGTCATCGTGCGGCGCACCGACCCCGGCCGGCGCAGGGGAGACGGCCCCCAGGGCTGGCTGACTGGAACGTCGAACAGCGGCAACGGCGCGCCCGAGAGCGCCACGCCGTGGGCCCCCGGTTCAATGGCAATGTCGCTCACCAGCCCGCCAGATCGGCCGCTCGCGCGCGATGCACGGTGGGACTGCCCAGATAAGCGCGATCGAAGAGCGAGCGGCGGAACCAAGTGTTGAGGCTATATTCCCACGTATAGCCGATGCCGCCATGCGCCGCCACCGCGGCGCGGGCCACGGACACGTAGCGATCGGCGATATGCGCCTTGGCCATCGCCGCCGCGCGTGCGGCATCGTCCTGCTGGCTATCCCAGGCATAAGCGGCATACCACATCAGGGCGCGGGCAGGCTCGACCTCCAGCGCCATCTGCGCCAACTGGTGCTTGAGCGCCTGAAAGCGGCCGATCGCGACACCGAACTGTTCACGTTCCTTTGCATAGGCAACGGACAGGTCGAGGCAATATTGCGCGCCGCCGAGCGCGTCGGCCGAGGCCAGCACCAGGGCCGCATCGAAAATGCGCGCAACGCGCGCATCTCCGGGTTCGAACAGGACGGAAGCAGGCGCGCCGTCGAACGTCACGGCGGACAGGCGGCGCGTGCGATCAGCGGACTGCACGGCCTCCACGACGACTCCGGCACCCTTTTCGATCAGCGCCAGCCCGCCGCCCTGCGTGCCAACCAGGATCAGATCCGCCGCTTCCGCGCCGGGCACGAAACCGATAACGCCGCTCGCCTTGCCGCCCGCCACTGTCACGGCCCAGCTGTCGGGCAGCCAATTGCCGCCGAACGCCACGGTCGCTACGGTTTCGCCACTGGCGATCTTACCGAGCCAGGCCTCCCTGGCGTCCGCGTCATCGGCCAGATTGAGCGCCAGCCCCGCGAGGCAATGCTGAAGAACGGGGCCTACCACACCGTCCTGGCCCAAAACTTCGATGCCCATGGCGAGATCGACCAGGCCCAGCCCCGCGCCGCCCACGCTTTCGGGCAAAGCGAGGCCTCCAAGGCCCAGCGCCATCAATGCGTTCCAGCTCTCGCGATCGAAATCGCCGCCGTCATTGACGATCTTTTCAAGTCGTTCGCGCGGCATCGCATCCTCCAGCGTGCCCTTGAGCGCGTCCTGGATCGCCAGTTGCTCTTCGGTCGGATGGAACCTCACTTGTCCGCCTCCATGGCCAGGTCGCGCGGCAGGCCAAGGCCACGCTCCGCGATGATGTTGCGTTGAATATTGGTTGTGCCGCCGGCAATGGAATTGCCAAGCGTGCCCATGATCTGGTCCAGCCATTTTTCCGGGCCACGGCCACGGGTGCCCGCAGAAGCGGGTTCGATCAGCGCATGATCACCGATCAGTTCCTGCGCCAGCAGCGCCATCTCATGCCCGGTTTCAGTCAGCAGCAACTTCATCATGAGGCCGACGAGGCCGGGTTGTTCCTGCGCGGCGGCAAGACTGAACAGACGAAAGCTGGAATAGCGGTGCGCCATCACCCAGCCTTCGATCTTCGTCAGCGCATCACGCACCTTCGCGTCCTTGATCGCAGGCTGGCCGTCAATCTCCATCTCCTGCGCCAGCTCGACCAGCTTGCGGAAGGTGCCACCCAGCGCATCAGCCGAGCCGATGGACGCGCGCTCATGTTTGAGCGTGGTGCGCGAGACATTCCAACCATCGCCCCGCTCGCCAACGATCCAACTCGCCGGGGTCCGGGCATTGTCGAAGAAAAATTCGTAGAAGCCCGCCTCGCCCGTCATCTGGCGGATCGGCCGGCGGGTGACGCCGGGCTGATTCAAGTCCAGCATCAGATAGGAAATGCCGCCATGCTTGGACGCGTTGGGCTCCGTGCGAAACAGGCCGAACATGTGAGTCGCGCGGTCGCCCTGGCTCGTCCAGATCTTCTGCCCGTTGATGACCCACTCGTCACCGACCAGTTCGGCCCGCGTGCGGACCGACGCCAGGTCGGACCCGGTGCCGGGCTCGGAATAGCCCTGCCCCCACATCATGTCGCCGGCCATCGTCTGACGGATGAACATGTCCTTCTGCTCGGGCGTGCCCTTTTCCAGCAAAGTTGGGACCAGCATCGACATGCCGTTGCCGCCAATCTCCATCGGAGCACGGGCGCGGGCGAACTCTTCGCGGATGACCTGCGCCTTGACCACGTCGGCCGGCTGCTCCGACCCGCCATATTGTTTTGGAATCGCGCGATAGAGATAGCCCGCATCCGTCGCCTTGGTCCGGAAATCGCGGATGAAGGCCTTCAACTCATCCTTGCGCCGTTCGCCTGGCTGCCATGCGCCTTTCAGGAAGCTGCGCACCTCCCGGCGAAAGGTCTCGGCGCCTTCCCCATAGCTCAAATCCATCTGACCCATTCTCCCAGGGCTGTCGTTCAATCGCGTTGCCACGTCTGCCATGACACTTCTTATACAACTTAGTCAAACAACTCTGCACGAGCCGGCAGGAAAGTCGGCGATGCAGGGCTACCACGCCACGCATGGCTGACCTGATTGCGGTCTCCGGCGGTCAGGCGCCCTTTGCCTCCTGCATCGCCTTGTAGATCTGCGCCGTGGCGGTGGTAGACAGCCCCATGTTCAGCGCCTCATGATCAAGCGCGGTTTCGAACGCACTGTCCTCGGCGATATTGAGGTTCGACTTCATGTACCGATACCCCATGCGCGGACCGTTGGCGAGACGGTGCGCCGCCTTGAGCGTTTCCGCACGCAGCACGGCATCGTCGAAGAGACGGGTGTAGATGCCCTTGGCCAGCGCGGATTCGGCGTCATATTTCTCGCCCAGGAAAAAGATTTCACGCGCGACGCCCGAACCCACTATCTTGGTCCAGAAATAGCTGGAGCCGAAATCGCCACCGGCGCCGATCCGGTCGAATGCAGACAGGAAGGTGGCCGATCGGCCGGCGAACCGCAAATCGCAAGCCCCGGCGATGCCGATCCCCGCGCCTGCCACCGGGCCGTTCACCATCGCGATCGTCGGTTTGGGCATTTCATGCAGCAGGCGGGAGGTTTCCATGTAACCGCGCAGGCGGGCGAACCCCTGCTCCACGCGGCCGCCCACATCATTGTTCGCGGGAAGCGGCTTGTGCCCGCCCCCCTTGAGATCGCCTCCTGCGCAGAAGCCGCGCCCCGCGCCCGTTACGACCACACAGCCCACCGTGGGATCGCGCGCCGCATCGGCGGTCGCGTCGGCCAGCAAGGTCATGATGCCGTCGGCCAGCGCATTGAGTTTGTCGGGCCGGTTCAACGTGATGATGCGAACGCCGCCCTCATTATCCACCAGCACCTCGGGGGCCTGTGCTTCGTCCATCTCTGCCACGCGTCCGGTCTCCATATGATTTGACGGCCCATGCCTATCATGGTTCACTAGGTGATACAGCATAAAGCGCAAGATACTTGGTTCGCGGGAGGGGAATTTGACGGCGATGACGCACAAACCATCGTGCACGATGGTCCTGCTTGGCGACGGGATTTGCGACGAACTGCTTTTGGCGCAAATGGGGCGGGCGCGCGATGACCGATAAGATCCTCCGTCCGCTGCCCGCGACCGATCGCGACACCCTGCCCTTCTGGACCGGCGGGAAGGATGGCAGGCTGCTGATCGAACGATGTAATGATTGCCATTATCTCATTCATCCGCCGACCGGCTTCTGCCCCCAATGCGAAGGGCGCGATACGGCGCCCCATGCGGTGTCCGGGCGCGCCACGATCGAGAGCTTCACGGTCAATCACAAGCAATGGATGCCCGGCCTCACCGTGCCCTATGTGCTGGCGCTCGTCGCGCTGGAGGAAAGTCCCGAGGTGCGACTCGCCACCAATATCGTCGGTTGCGCGCCGCACGAGGTGGAGATCAACATGCCGGTCACGGTGCGCTTCGAGCAGGTGGATGATCTTTGGGTGCCGCTATTTGCGCCCATATCCGCAGCGGTGGAGCATGACGCATGACCGCCTATGCCGAAAAACAGACTGCGATTACAGGAATCGGGCAGTCGAAAATATCGCGCGGGGCGGACAAGTCTGCGCTTGGCCTGACGATCGACGCGGCTTTGGGGGCGATCGCGGACGCAGGCCTGACCCGCGCCCACATAGACGGCATGGCGACCTGGCCAGGGGACCGGGCGGATGGATCGGGCTTTTCCGATGTCGGCATTCCAGCCTTGCAGGATGCGCTGCGGCTCAAGCTCGGCTGGTATTCCAACGCTGCCGAAACGTCGGGGCAGTTCGGCGCGCTGTTCAACGCGATCGGCGCGATCGCATCCGGACTATGCCGCCACATACTCATATTCCGCACCATGTATGAAGCGACCGCGCGCAAGGCGGGTTTTGCCAACGCGCTGAATAGGCCTGGCGATCGAGTGCGCGGCCCCTTCGCCTGGTATGCGCCCTATCACACCTATGCCGCCGCGACCCAGCAGGCGCTCATGTTTCAGCGTTACGTCCATGAATCGGGTATCAAGCCCGCGCAGGTCGCACAGATCGCGATCAACGGCCGGCGCAATGCGAGCCGCAATCCTGCGGCCATCTATCGTACGCCGATCGACATGGATGATTATTTCGCCTCTCCGATCATCTCCACGCCGTTGCGCTTGTTCGATTGCGACGTCCCGATCGACGGTTCGACGGCCATAATCCTGAGTCACATCGACGCGGCGCGCGACGGGCCACATCCCGTTACCCATATAGAAGCGATCGGCAGTTCCATGCAGTATCGCAACAGCTGGACCCAACTCGACGCACTCGCCACCCAGGCCCAGCCCAAAGTGGCGCAAATGATGTGGAACCGCACCGACCTCAAGCCCGCCGACGTCGACGTCGCTGAACTTTACGACGGATTCAGCTTCCATACTATCAACTGGTTGGAAAATTTCGGCTTTTGCGGCCGGTATGAAGCGGGTGACCTCATCGGCGACGGCAGCCGCATCGCGCTCGAGGGCGATCTCCCGATCAACACCAACGGCGGCGCGCTGTCCGCCGGACGGATGCACGCCTATGGTCAGGTGCATGAAGCGTGCGTGCAGTTGCGAGGGCTGGGCGGCGACCGGCAGGTCAATGGCACGCCACGCGTCGCAGCCCTATCGACCGCTGGCGGGCCTCTGGCGGCATGTTTCCTGTTGGTGCGTGCCAATTGAGCCGCACCTGCGATCAGCGAAGGCCGGCCTGTTCAAGCAATTTCTGGGCGCGCGACAGAAAGGGCCGGTCGAGCATCCCGCCCCTGTAACCTATGGCGCCGGTGCCCGGACTGGCAGAGAAAAGATCAACGATCGCTTGCGCTTCCGCGATTTCCGCATCTGTTGGGCTGAACGCTGCGTTGATCACATCCACCTGTGCAGGATGGATCGCCAACATGCCTCGATACCCTTCGCGTCGCACCCTTTCCGCCCGCATCTTCAGGCCGTCAAGATCGCGAAAATCGCTCTGTATCGTATCTATCGCCATCACCCCGGCTGCAGCCGCGCCCAAAAGACATAAGGACCGCGCCAGTTCATAGGTAAAACCATAGCTGCCGTCGGAATTTCGATTCGTGGTCGCGCCGAGCGAATCAGCCAGATCCTCACTGCCCCATGTCAGCGCCACGACACGCGGCGCCCCCTTATAGTCGCCGGTATGGAACATCGCTTGGGCAGTTTCGGTCACCAGCGCGATCACCGGGGTCGATCCCGGCGCGATGCCATTCGCCGCCTCAAACGCAGACAGATAATGGTCCAGCCTTTCCACATCCTGCCGTCCGTGAACCTTAGGCAGCATGATCCCGCCGGGCCGTTCGGGCATGATCGCAACCAGATCATCAAGCGTATAAGATCCATCCAGCGGATTGACCCGGACCCACAATCTTTCGTGCCCGTCCGCCCGCGTCTTCAGAACGGCGCAAACAGTTTGACGAGCGATAGCCTTTTTTTCGGTCGCGACAGCATCTTCCAGATCGAACAGGACGATGTCGGCCGCACTGTCCACCGCCTTGGCCATTTTGCGATCATCATCGCCCGGCACGAATAGCCAGGACCGCATCGGCAAAAGGGACGCAGCCATGATCGGCTAATCCAACACGTCGATCAGGCTGTCGGCTTGGTCAGGCTCCAGCCAGGACTTGTTTGCATTGATAACATGCAGACGCCAATGCGCTTCCGCTTTGTCGCCATCGCCCGCTTCGATCAGCGCCACCAGCTTGCGGAAGGACCGAATACCGCCCAGCGATCGCTTGCGCTGGATCTCGTCCGAAACGGCGCGCCTCTCGAGATGCTCGACCTGATATCGGGCCACCACGCCATGCAGGATGGTCGTGAGGAACAGCAGCGTCTGATTGCCCCCCAACTCGACCAGAATACGATGGAACTCAGCCAGACCGATCATGAAATCGACATAGCGGGCTTCCTCGACCATCGCCTGCAACCGATCGATTTCACTCGTCAGTCGGCTGACGACATCCTTGGGCGGCTTTTCCGCCAGGCGCCGTGCAATATAAGGCTCAATCGCGAGCCGCGCCTCGTAGATGTCGCCGACGGTCGTACCCTGGGACTGCAAAACGAATCCTGCGTAACGCGACACGCTTTCGACGCGCGGCGCATGAACCCGGGCACCGGTACGCGACCCGCGACCGACGCTGATGAGCATTTCGGCTTCAAGGATGCGAAACGCCTCTCGCAACGTGGGGCGGGATATCCCCAGCGTCACCATCAATTGGCCTTCGGGCGGTAGAAAATCGCCCTCCTTCAGCTCGCCGCGCACAATGCGCTTGCGAATATGATCAGCAACAACTTCGGATGTCTTGGGCACGCGAATAGGCCCGGCTGTCGGCGGCGCCTGTTCAGTTGTCATCTCGTTACGCACGCGGGACAAATTCATCTCCCCAAAAAGGTAAACCTTGTTTTAAAACCGGCGGCGGGAGCTTGGCAAGCTTGCACATATCGTTACGGCGGAATAAGGCCTATCTAACCTAGTTATAGGGGAATGTCCCGATGGAATATGAAACTATCATCGTTACAAAGGCCGATCATGTGGCCACCATCACGATCAACCGACCCGAAGCGCTGAACTCCTTTACCAAACGGATGCTGGAAGAGTTCGACTATCTGTGGAAGGATATATCGGCCGACGATGATGTTCATTGCGTCGTGCTGCGGGCAGCGAAGGGGCGGGCTTTCTCGACGGGCGTGGACGTCAAGGACAGCCAGACGCCCGAAGGCAAGATCATGCACGACAATATCTGGACCGCTCAGGATCCTGGCGACTTCCTGGGCCCCAAGGCCAATCGCTGCTGGAAGCCAGTGGTCTGCGCCGTGCACGGCATGGCTGCGGGCGGCGCGTTCTACTGGATCAACGAGAGCGACATCATCATCTGCTCGGACGAAGCGACCTTCTTTGACCCCCATGTCACCTATGGCATGACGTCGGCGCTGGAACCCATCGGTGCGACCTATCGGATGCCATTGGGCGACGTACTGCGCATGGCCCTCCTCGGCAATGACGAGCGAATCGGCGCGGAGACCGCCAAGCGGATCGGATTGGTGAGCGAAGTCGTCACGCTGGAGCGGCTTTGGGAGCGGGCTGACGAACTGGGGCGGCAGATCGCGGCCAAGCCGCCCGCTGCCACGCAGGGCACAGTGCGTGCGATCTGGGAGTCGCTGGACCAGACCCGTACCGGCGCGCTCCAGACGGGTCTCAAATATTGTTTTCTCGGCAACCCCATCGGGACCGCGCAGGTCGATCGCTGGGCAATCATGAACAATGCCAAGAAGTGGGAAATTCGCTGAGCGCGTCGACCGACAGATCAGGGCGTGTCGCCAGCAAAAAGGCACTGGTCACCGGCGGCGCGCAAGGCCTGGGCGCGGCGAGCGCCTGGATGCTCGCGCGCCATGGCGCCAAGGTCGCAATCGCTGACCTGAACCTGTCCGGCGCCGCCGCCCTGGCGGACGCGATCAATGCGCAACTGGGCGCCGGCACAGCCTGCGCCTTCTTCCTGGACGTCACGGACGAGGAAGGGTGGCGACCGGTCATCGACGCAGCGGCGGCGGCGATGGGCGGCCTGTCAGTACTGGTCAACAACGCCGGCATCGCGCCCATGGGCACGATCGAGGATATGCCGACCGACCTCTGGGACCGGACCATGGCGATCAATGTCGACAGCGTCTTCTTCGGCAGTCGCGCCGCACTGCGCGTGATGCGTGACCATATGCCCGGATCGATCGTCAATATCTCGTCGATCGCGGGGATGATCGCGAGCGCCAACTTCGTGGGCTACAATACGTCCAAGGCGGCCGTGTGGATGCTCAGCAAATCCATTGCCCTCTACTGTGCACGCGAAGGCCTCGATATACGGTGCAACTCGGTGCACCCTACCTTTGTCAACACGCCGTTGCTGGACGGGATCGGGCGTGGGACGCAGGAAGAGCGGCTCGCCAAACTCGCGCGGCAGATCCCGATCGGTCGTGTCGGGGAACCCGATGATGTCGCCTATGGCGTCCTCTATCTCGCGTCCGACGAAAGCCGGATGATGACGGGCGCCGAACTCAAGCTGGATGGCGGCATTTCGGCGATGTGAGGTCTCCGGCCGGACAGCGCGCTGGGACCAATCGAACGAGTTACCGGAGGGGGCGCCTGTCCCGACGGCGCGGTCGTCATCGCGGACAGACTCGTCTCTTGGTCAAGCGGGCCGGGGGACGGATCAGGCGCTGCTGGAGCGGCCCTACCGACGCTATTACCGGTCGGGCGAAAGGCGTCGCGGTCAGACGAAAGACCCGCCCTATGTTGCCAAACTTGCAGGCTTAACCCGTGAGCAAGCGGCAACCGGACGGATCCCGGCCCAAGGCAACCCCGCGATGCTCGCGCTGCGACGATCCGCGCCATGGTCCAGTTGTCCACGCCTCCCCCCCAAAAAAAATGGGGCGGGGTCATGGCGACAGCTCGCCTTGTCCCCGCGACTTCATCTTTTCGGCCGCTCCTCAGGCCGCAGCGAACATCGCCATGATCTCGCCCGACGTGACCGGACGGCGGGCATCGCCGACTATGTGCATACTGTCCGTCTTCAACCCACCCAGCCCCTGGCGCGGGCTGACATCGACGTCCTTACCCAATTCGCGCAGATGCCCGACGGTGCAGTTCTGGCGGCCGCCCAGCGCCTCAATCGGGTTGAAATTCATCACCCGCATGGCATTTTCGTGCGTGACCTTGTTAATCACCTCGTCGCTAAGACCTTGAACCGACAGCCATAGATGTTCCGGGCAGTTGGGCCACAAAGTGTCGGAATGTGGATAGTCTGCTTCATAGCAAACCATATCCGGGTTCATATATTCCATGCTCTTCAGTCCGAACTGGTCGTCGATGAAGCAGGTGACGATATGGCGTTTGAACACGTCCGACGGGCGTTCGCCATTGGCGAAGTCGGTAAAGGTCCACTCATGATGATGTTCATTGGTGAAGTCGGCCCGTTCCAGGAAATAGGGAATCCAGCCGATGCCCCCTTCCGACAGGGCCATGCGCAAGTCCGGAAAATCCTTCCAGAAGCGGCCGAACAACCAATCCGCCGCGGAATTGGCGATCGCCATCGGCATGGTCGTGATCCAGGCGTCGATCGGCGTCTCGTCCGAGGCATGTTCCGCGCGGCTGCCAGTGCCGATATGGCAGTTGAGCAGCATCTTGAGGTCGCAGCATTCCTTCCAGAACGGCGTCCAATAGTCGTTATGAATGCTGGGCAGTCCGCCGCGCGCGGGATTGTCCGGGAAGGCGATATTGTGGACGCCATATTTTGACATCCGGCGCATTTCGGCGATGGTAAGGTCCATGTCCCAAAGCGGCAGGATAAGCATCGGGATCAGACGATGCTTGCCGATTTCGCACCATTCCAGCACATGCCAGTCGTTCCACGCCCGAATGGCGAGCAAAGCCTCTTCACGGTTCGGGTTGGCGATGAAGGTGCCGCCGGCAAAGCCCGGCATGGTAGGGAAGTTGAGCGACCCCAGCACGCCATTGACGTTCATGTCGTCGACCCGCGCCTTGGGATCGAAGCAGCCGGGGCGCAGTTGCTCGAAGCGCGTCGGCTCCATGCCATATTCGCTGCGCGGACGACCGACGACGGCGTTGAGGCCTATGGTCGGGTAGATCTTCCCATCCCACAGCCATACGTCCTTGCCGTCCTTATCGATAATCTTGGGTGCGCGGGCCTTCTTGTCCGCCGGATAGTGGCGAACGAAGGCTTCCGGGGATTCGACGGCGTGATCGTCAACGCTGACGATGATCATGTCTTCCAGTTGCATCCTCAAAACTCCTCGCGCCATTCTTAAAACTGATGTTTCGTCATTTTTATGCCTGCCCACGTGATTTTGCAAGCGGCGAATTGCGGGTTTCATGGTCATGCTGCATGTGGCGAGCCGCGCAATCGCGCGGTTTTTAGCGAGGCGCTCAACGCCCTGCCGAGAATATTGGCAGCGCGTATCGACGGTGAAGAATTAACCGATTCGATGCACGCGCTACCGGCTCGCGCGTCAGGCCGGTGCGAACACGGGCACGAACAGGCCGCCCTGCTGCTCGAACCGCACCTGCACCGCCATACCGATCGTGACATCCTGCGGATCGCAGTTCACGATGTTGGTGGCGATCCGCAGATCCTCCTGTTCCTCCAACTGCACGATGGCGATCACGTAGGGCGGCTGGACCGCAGGATTATAAGCCTGATGGTTGACGGTGTAGGTAAAGACCGTCCCGCGACCGCTGACGGGCACGCTTTCCAGCAGCGGGTCATTGTCTGCCACTGGCCAGAAGGGGTGGACGAAACGGCCGGTCTGGCGATTGCGCAACAGGTGGAGCACACCGTCCTGCCCGCCAGTCCAGAAGCTGCGATAGGTTTGGGGTAACATGTCCAGCATCCTGGGCGCGGGCTCGGCAGCCTGTAACTGACTCATTGTCATTTCTCCCGTGACAAGGGCGCGACCCTAGCTTTAGGAGAGGCTTTGTCCAGTGATTCAACGACAGACAGGAGATGATGATGCCGAGCAAGAAAGCCGTGATTTCCGGCATCGGTATTTCCGACATCGGTCGCAAGACGGCGATCAGCAATCTCGACCTCACGCTCCAGTCGAGCCGCTTGGCGATCACGGACGCGGGACTGACCGCGGCCGATCTGGACGGTGTCGCGACGCTGGGGGACATCCCGCGCGCCACCGCCTGCGCAGCGCTCGGTATCGACCCGCCTTATGCCGGGCAGGGCTATGACCGCGGTGGCCTGCTATCCTATGTCATGGCGGCTGCCGAAGCGGTCGAGGCGGGCCAGGCGCGCCATGTACTGGTCTATCGCACGGTCAAGATGATGGGCGGCAACCTGCTGGATAATGACAAGACCGGGCTGTTCGGTGCCGGGCCTGCCGTCTCCGCCGCGCAGGTGCAACTGCCCCACGGTATGGCCGATGCACCGCAACTGATCGCCTATCATGCCTATGCCGCCACCAACTGGCTCAGTATGCATTGCCGGCGGCATATGGAATTATATGGCACCACCAAGGAGCAGTTGGGCTGGCTGGCGGTCAATTCTCGCCATAATGCAGCGCGCAATCCCCAGGCGGTATTTCGCGACCCCTTCACGCTCGACGACTACATGAATGCACGCATGATCTCCACGCCGTTCGGCCTGCTCGACTGCGACATTCCGATCGATGGATCGATTGCGGTGGTCGTTTCCCATCCCGATTATGCGGCGGAATGCCCCCAACCGCCGATCCGCATAGAAGCCTTTGGCGGCAGCACGGGCCAGGGCGCCTGGACGATGCGGCCCGATTATCCCAAGATGGCATCGGTCGATGCGGCCGCGGAAATGTGGAGCAAGACGGCGCTTCGCCCATCCGACATCGACATCGCGCAGCTCTATGACGGTTTCACCTTCCTGACCTTCGCCTGGCTGGAAGCGCTGGGTATCTGCAAGGATGGTGAGGCCGGGCCGTTCGTGGAGGGCGCGAGCCGGATCGCGCTGGACGGAAAAATGCCGCTCAACACCTATGGCGGCCAGCTTTCGGCAGGGCGTATGCATGGCTATTGGATATTGCACGAAGCCTGCGTGCAGCTGCGCCGGCAGGGCGGCGCGCGGCAGGTTTCCAAGCCCATGGAGGTGGCCGTGGTCGCCAATGGGGGCGGACCGATCGCCGGGTGCCTGCTCCTGACGGTATGAGGACGGCCGGGCGGGCACCAAGGCCCGCCCCCTCCCAACAACCGCTCAGACCCTGGCTGCCGCCTTCGCCAGCTCGGCTTTGAGCACGCGGCGCAGCAGCTTGCCGGTGTCGTTATAGGGGAGCTCCGCGCGAAAATCCCAGCTTTCCGGCGTCTTGGTGGAACGCAACTGCACCTTCACCCAGTCAGCCAGTTCCTGTATGCTGGGCGCCGGATCATGGGGCACGATGACCGCAGCGACCCGCTCCCCCCACTGGTCGTCGGGTAGGCCCAGCACCGCGACATCAGCGACCCCAGGATGCTGGCGCAGCACGTCCTCAATCTCGCCTGGCGAGATATTCTCGCCGCCGCGCACGATCACATCGTCCAGCCGTCCCTCGACAAAGAGATAGCCATCCTCGTCGAGCCAGCCCGCATCATTGGTGGCGAACCAGCCATCGGCGCTCAGCACGCTCTTGTGGGTATATTCGCCCGCGACCTGCTCGCCGCGGACGTGAATCTCGCCGGACTCGCCGGCTGCCACGCCCCGTCCCTCGGGACAGCGTATCTCCAGTTCCAGCGCTGGCAGTGGCCGACCGACCGATCCCAGGCGCCGACGCACGGCCGGATCATCCGACCCGAGCGCATCGCGATGATCCTGCGGCCCCAGCACCGCGATAGTCGAACTGGTCTCCGTCAGGCCATACGCGTTGACATAATCGACATGGGGCATGTGGGCGAGCGCGCGTTCGATCACCGGTTGCGGCATACGGCCGCCGCCATAGGACAGCGCCCGCAGGTTCGGCAGATGGTCGCCGCGCACATCCAGTATCTCGAGGATGCGGCCGAGCATTGTCGGCACCACCATGGCGTGCGTCACCTTTTCCGCCTGGACACGGTCGACCCAGGCTTCCGGCGTAAAGGCGTCGAGATAGACGAGCCGACGGCCATTGTAGATATTGGTCAGGATCGCCGAAATGCCCGCAATATGGTAGGGTGGCACACTGACCAGCGCGGCCTCCCCATCATCCGCACCCATGAACTCGACGGTCGAGATGACATAAGAGGTCAGATTGGCGTGGCGCAGCACCGCTGCCTTGGGTTCGCCAGTCGTGCCGCTGGTGAACAGAAGCACAGCGATGTCCTCGTCGGCATAGTCCAGGTCGGCCTTGCGCCAGAGAGGATCGACACAAGCGGCGTCGAATGCGGCGCGGGCGATGAAAGTCACGCCCTCCACGCCCCGGACGCGTGGCAGCATATCGGCATCGACCACAGCGATCGACGGCGCGGTGCGGGCCAGCAGCTTGCACAGGTCGGCATCCGAAAGACGGTAGTTGAGCGGAACGAACGGCTTGCCTGCAAGGCCGCTGGCGAACAGGGCGACGGGCAGCGTGGGTCCGTTGAGGCCGACGAACACCAGCCGTTCGCCCGCCTGCGCACTCACCCAGGCGGCGCCGGCGCGTGCGCGCGCCAGCAACTCGCCATAATCCATGGTCGTCCCGGCGCCTGACATGGCGATCCGGTCGGGGAAACTGTCCGCCCCCATTTCGAGCAGAAGATGTGTCTGCATGGCTTTATCGGATCCCGATCAGTCGGACGCAGGAAGCGCCTTGGCTTCCTTGAGTGCGAGCGGCACGCCATTGGCGGAGAGCGACCCTTTGCCGGCCTTGCTGCCCAGCACCTCGATACCGATCGCATCGCTGAAATAGCGCTTGCCGACCGACGTGCCCCCGGCCAGATCGGCGGACAGTTCCAGCCCCTCCGGCACGGGCGCGTCCTTCGCGACCATCGGTGCCCCGCCGCATTCCAGCACCACATCGCCCTTGGGAGGGCGCACCACGACGACTTCGGTATCGCATACCGCACTTTTCCAGCGCGATCCCGGCTTCAACTGCATGTCTTTTCCTCCTGGAAAGGGCGATCAGGCGATCGCGCCCTTGTTCTTCAGTTCCTCGATCCTGTCCCAGTCCAGGCCCAGTTCCATCAGCACCAGTTCGGTATGTTCGCTGGGTTCGGGCGCGCGGGTGGTCTGGACGCCCGCCTTGTTGAACTGGACCGGATTGGCGACGAGCCGGATGGGCGCGCCGCCATCGGCGGATTCCACTTCGAAGATCAGGTCGTTGGCCAGCACCTGTTCGTCGGTCGCGACATCGAGCACCGTCTGGTAGGCAGCCCACTGGCCCTTCATCGTCTTCAGGCGCTCCAGCCAATATTTGAACGGATGCTGCTTGAAAGCTTCGCGCACCAGCGCCTGCGCATCGGCTGCATGGGCCATCAGTTCGACACCGGTCGCGAAGCGGGGATCGCTTGCATGTTCGGCGATATTCAGATGCTCGAAGACATCCTGGATGAACGGACCCGGCTTAAGAACGGTGAGATTGATATGTCCGCCATCGGCGGTTTCGAATACACCGACAAAGGGGTTGGTGCCCGCGTCCTCTTGGCCGGGCAAGGCCGACCGGAACGGAACCGTGTCCAGCTCCATCGCGACATCGATGCTGCACGCCGTGGCCCAAATGCCGGATGAAAGCAGCGACACATCGACCTCCGTCGCCTCGCCGGTCCGTTCACGATGGAACAGCGCGGCAGCGATCCCGCCCGCCAGGTTCATGCCACCAATCGTGTCGCCATAGGCCGGGCCGGGCTGGAGTAGCGGACCACCCAGTTCGGGCGGACTGACCAGCTTGGCCGAACCACCCCGCGCCCAGAAAGCCGTGGAATCGAAACCACCCTTCTCCCGCTCCGGCCCCTTTTCGCCAAAGGCCGATCCGCGCACATAAATGATATCCGGATTGGCCGCCCGGATATGCTCCAGGTCGATCTGCAGCTTCTGCCGCTGCTGGGGCAGGTAGTTGGTCAGGAACACATCGCAGTTCCTGGCGAGTTCGTAGATCAGCTCCTGTCCTTCGGGCGTGGACACATCGATCCCGACGGAGCGCTTGCCGCGATTGGGATGCTGCATCAGGCTGCTGCGCTGCGGGTTGACTGCGAGCCGCGCCAGCATCTGGATGCCGCGCTGGGCGTCTCCGCGCACCGGATGCTCGATCTTGATCACGTCGGCGCCCCAATCGGCCAGCACCGCGCCGGCTGCCGGCACATAAGTGAATTGCGCTACTTCCAGAACACGCACACCCTCCATGACCCTGGTCATTGCGCGCTTCCAATCAGCCGGTCCGGCATCGTCCATCTCCCTATCGCGCCACGCCTCCATCCAATGCGGAGATCAATAGCTGACATTGTGTCAGTCTTTTATCGTGCGATGGGACGCATGTAAACCGTCATCCGATATCTGCCCAAACGGGCGCGTGGGGCGCAAAATTCGAGGACATGGTTCAAGGTCGCCCGGCGCGATGCGGCCGGGCGGGTCCAGACAAGCCCTGCCTCTATGCTATTCCAGCGGCGCGAAGTGGGTTGTTGCCAGGCTGCCCATGGCGTCGGCCATCAGGGCATTCTCCCGAACGACGCGGGCATGGACCAGCGAGATCGCAACCGCCCTGTCGATCGTCCCGGCCAGCACCGCGTCGCGCAGCGCCTCACGACCTTCGGTCCGAGTTGCGAAGAATCGCCCCAGCGCCCGCGCCAGTTCGTTGCGCTCGGCCGCGTCATAGCCAGGGCCGTAGCGGGCATGGGCCTGCCACCATTTGACGAGCCGGGCGAGTCCCTTGGCCTTGACCGACGCCTGCTGGTCGGCAATGCGCGGCACGATGATATCGCGCAGATCGTCAAGGGCGATGTTGAACGACCGATCGAGCGCGCCGGGCGCGGCATCGGGCATCTCGACTTCGGGCAGGTCGATGCCGCTCGCTTCCGCCAGCGCTTGCGCCAGCACGCGACGATGGACCATCGAATAGACCATGTTCATGCCAAGGTTTGGCGGCGGCGGCGCGTCCGGATCCTCATGGCGGGCGCGACTGGCGAAACCGGTCTGGAACAAGAGACGCCAGTACCGCACCCGATCGAGATCGACCGTCTCGCCGCCGGCAGCTTCATAGGCGGCAAAGGCTTCGGGCAGCGGCACCAGCGGCTGGAACAGCCCGCGCAGGCACAGCATCGCCATGTCCGCCATCGGATCGCCGAAATGGACCAGCTCCCAGTCGAGCAGCGCCGTCACCCGGTCGCCCTCAAACATGAAATTGCCTGCCCCCCAGTCGCCATGAACGACGACAACGCGGGCGGGTTCGGGTGGCACGTTGTTGTCCAGCCAGTCAAGCGCAAGATGGATCAGCGGGTCGTCGCCATGAGCGCGCACATGCGCGCGGATCGCCTGCGTCCGCGTCAATATCTCGTCACGCACAGTCCGCACGGCGCCCAGCCCCTCCACGCTCGTGGCATCGATGCGATGAAGCGCCGCCAGTTGGCCCATCAGGTCGGCCGCGATGGCAGAGCGCAGCGCGGGATCACGAACGGTATGAAAATTGGCTTCGCCTGCCACCTTTTCCGTCACAAGCGCGCGCAGTTCGGGCACGCTGGTGATGTAAGGGGCCGTTCGGACGCAAGCATGGCGGAGAGGTCCAGACAAGGCCCGCAATATGCCGGCCTCGCGCAGGAAAGCGGCATCGTCGCCCGCTCCCGCCCGATCGACATCGTAATTCATATAGGCGTGACGGACTGTCCCGTCGGACCATTGCAGGGATAGCTCGGCGCCGGAGCGCGACGCCCCGCCGCCGCCGCGCGGGCCCACCTGCGTGATGATGGCGCTGGCGGCCCGCTCCACCGCATCGCCCAGACCTTGGGGGAGAAGCGCCTTGGGATCGCTCACCGCGTCGTCCTCAGCGCATTCAGCATTCGCGCGAAATGGTCGCCCACCCATACGTCCTGATCCTCACCCCAGCCGATCTTGCCGTCCAGCTCCCACCGCATCAACTGGTTGAGACCGTAGCCGCCCTCGCTCATCCGGCTGACCGACTGGCCTTCGGCTTCAAGCGTGCGACCGGTGGTATCGGCGAGATCGACCAGCATATGGCTGTTCCAGCCCGCGACGGGATCGCGGAAGTTGAGCATCCGCGATTTCGTCTTGTCGATCTCTCCGAACACGCCGTCCTTGAGCAACCAGCCGACATTCATCGGCGCCCACCCTTTCGCGTCGCCATCCTGCATCCGCACGAAGCCGAGAAAGCCGGTCTGGAAGTCGAGGCTGTGGCCATAAATATAGTCGATCCGTCCCCGCCCGCGCTCGCGCTCGATCTGGCGCCAGAGCGGCCCACCGGGATGCTTCACCCGCTGGCTGTCGTCGGCATGTCTCTTCTGACTGGTCTGATACGGGCCGCCGCGCGGTCCCCAGGTCCGATCCCGCACGCCCACGCCGTCGATCGCGATCTTCTCGCCGCGCAAGGTCATAGTGCCCATGACATGGCCCAGCTGGTCGAAATGCGGCGTCTGCATGAATGGCGGCTCGCCCGGCTGGAAGCGGTGCGGCGGATGGACGCCGCTATGTATGAAATCGAGCGCGAAGCCGCGCTCCTTGTCCTCATAGGCCAGATGATATTTCATCCCGGGCTCCAGCATCTTGAGGCTGTAGCCGCCCTTGGGGAAACTGATGTCGCGCAGGTCCGGGTCGTCCGGCATCGGCGCTTCCTCGACCTTCTTGTAATAGGCCAGCCGTCCCGGCTCGATCCCCTGATCGTCCCAGACGAAGATGCGCCAGGTCACCGTCTTGCGGTTGGGATAATAGGGCGTGTGGATCCAGCAGCCGATCTTGCGCTCGGGTATATTGAACGACCACCAGTTGGTTTCCGTCTCATAGGGATCGTCCGACAGTTGGTGATAGCAATCATCTTCCGGCATGAAGGCCAGATGCGGGTCGGCGGTCATGTCATTCTGCCTTGAACCGGGGAGCGCGTTTTTCGATCAGAGCGCTTACCCCTTCGCGATAGTCGGCGGTGGCATGACTCATCACCTGCGCCGTTGCCGCATCTTCCAGCGCCGCGTCATAGGTGGCGCTCTGCCCCTGACGCAGCAGCGATTTGGTGAGGCGCAGAGAATGGGGCGGCTGCGCGCAAATCCGCCCGGCCAGCGAAAGTGCCTCGTCCATCAGCCTTTCATGCGGGACTACCCGGCTGACCAGCCCCCATGCCATGGCGGTATCCGCGTCGATCAGGTCGCCGGTGAAGAACAATTCCGCCGCGCGGCTCATTCCGATGGTGCGCGGCAGCAGCCAGGCGCCGCCATCGCCCGGTACAAGGCCCAGCTTGAGGAAGGTGACGCCGAATTTCGCCCGGTCAGACGCGATGCGGATGTCGGCCATGCAGGCAACGTCACAGCCCAGGCCGATGGCGGCACCGTTGACAGCTGCGATAAGCGGCAGGTCAAGGCCATGGATCGCCCGCGCCGCGCGATGGATATTGTTACGGTAATGATCGCGGGTGATGAGGCCGCCACGCGAAAAGGCGCTCTCCGGATCTGCCATCGCCTTGACATCGCCGCCAGCGGAAAAGGCCCGCCCCGCGCCGGTCAGGATCGCGCAGCGAAGTGACAAATCGGCGTTGAGATCCTGGCAGATCGCCTCGATCGCCGCGCCGTCGCCCTTGTGTCCGAGCGGGTTCATCGCGTCGGGACGGTCGAGGGTCAGGATCGCGATTTCGCCGTGCCGCTCGACGATCATCGGCGGCCTTGTCGTGCTCTCAGTCAAAATTCAGTCCTTCCGCCAAGGTCCAGTTGCCCCGTGTGCCTCGGTGCCATCCAGACGCCGCCATCGTCCCGCCATCAACCGGCAGGGTAACGCCGGTGATATAGCTCGCACGATCCGAACAGAGGAAGGCGACCGCGTCGCCACACTCCATGTCCACGCCCTCGCGACCCAGTGGTATGGCGCGGCACATCGCGTCCTCCATTTGGGGGCTGGGCTGGACCCAACTGGTCGGATCGACCGGCCCGGACCGATTGCCGCGATTGCCCGGCGTCACCGTGTGATCTGGCGCGATGCAGTTTACCCGGATGCCGTCGGCCGACAGCTCCAGCGCCATCGACTTGGTGAAGCTTTCCATCGCGGCCTTGCATGCGGCATAAACCGCAAAACCGGGGGCGGCGCGTGACCCTTCCATACTGCTGACGCCGACGATCGCGCCGCCCTGCCCGCCGCGCCGCATGATCGGGATGACGGCATGGGTAGCGGCCAACATGCTGGTAAAATTGATATCGATATGGCGCTGCCAGCTTCGCTGAGACTGGTCGGCGAACATTCGGCGCGAGACACCGCCGGCATTGTTCACCAATATGTCGACCCTGCCGAATTGCGCATCGGCGGTGGCTACCAGCGCTCGCACCTGATCGCCGTCCATCACGTCCAGGGGAAAGGCCAGCGCCTCCCGGCCTGATTCGCGAATACGTGCAGCGGTTTCCTCGCAGCGTTCAGTGACGATGTCGCCGATCGCTACATGCGCACCGGCTTCCGCCAGGCGTATGGCGATCGCCCGTCCGATACCGCCGCCACCGCCTGTGACCACAGCTGTTCTGCCCCTCAGGTCGATCAATAGGGTCATGCCACCTCTCCGGCTAAGGATGCCTTGTCGGCTTTCATTAACTGACGCAATGTCATCTTGGCACCGGAGTGTCAAACCTAGGCGCGATGATAGAGTATTCTGCCATCTCGCATGGTCATTTTGACGCAGGTCGATGACGGCGCGGCAAGCGCCCGGTCCAATGGCCGGTCGAGCAGGCACAGGTCGGCCGGCTCGCCGATCGCGATATGGCGCGGCGCCCCGCCCGGATCATCGAGCGGCGACAAATAGCGATCCAGCGCGGCTATCGGCGTCAGCGTCTCCTTTGCCCCGACCACCGCCCCCGACGGCGCCCTGCGATCGATACTGGTCGCCATGCTAATCCATGGATCAAGCGGTCCATAAGGCGCGTCGCTACTGCCCGCTACCCTGACGCCAGCGCGTAGCAAAGACGCAGCCCGATAGAGATCCGGCTGATCCTGCGTTGCCACGTCGCGCAGATATCGGTCGCCCCGCGCGGCGATGAAACCCGCCTGGGTCACGACCCGGAGGCCCGCATCGCGGATCGCGCCAATTGCATCAGGCGGAATGACGCTGCCATGCTCGATCCGGTCGCCATCTCGACATCCCGCCTCGGCAAAGGCGGCCAGAGTGAAGGCCAGTTCGGTCGCGGTGACGCAATGAACCGCTACCATCCGGCCATTTTCATGGGCATCGGCGATCTTTGCCACCATGATGTCGAAGGGCGGCAACGCACTCGCATCGATCAATATCTTGACCGGCCCGACCGTAAAGGCGAGGTCCGCCGGCGCCTCCAACGGCCCACCACTCATCAGCATCAGCTTTTGAGGCAATGCGCCGGTCCGCACCGCATGGGCCAGCAGCATGGCAGACTGCGGATCATTGGAAACGCTCGCATCGGCCAGCGCCGTGACGCCATAGCGCGCCAGTTCGCGCCCCAGCGGCGCCAGGTCGGGCGGTTCAGCCACTAGGCGGCCGCGCAGCCAATCATCGCCGCGCCAGATACGCCCGGTCGGTCGTCCCGCGCCATCGCGCTCGACGCTGGCAGGCCAGCCGTCGGCGTCGATGCCACCCAGCACCCGATCAAGCGCCACGCCGTTCAACAGCCACAGCGCGCCGGTCTGGTCCTGCATCCGCAACGGCCGATCGGGAAGTATCGCGTCCAGATCGTCGCACGTCATCGTGTCGGCCAGCGTTGCCGGACAATCGACCGCGCGAATCCATCCTTTCCCCTCGACCTTCGCGAGTCGCACCGCGATATCGTCCATCCCGACAACATCGTCGATGACGACCGATGATCGCCGCGCTGCGGTCGCGAGAATATGAAGATGATGATCGGCCAGACCGGGGATCAGCGCCCCGCCGTCCCCGTCGACGATCACCTCGTGCGCGCTCAATCCCCGTCCAATTTGCGCGATGCGGCCATCTGCGATCCGCACATCGACGAGATCGCCGTCAAGCGCGACCGACCGTAGCAGCATTCTCATGCCACCATGTCCACGGCACCGGCCGCGACCTGCGCCATGGCTGCATCCACCAAAACGCCACCGCCCGCTTGCATCGCCTTGATCGTCGCCAATGCCGCGGCCATGCCGGTCAGCGGATCGGCCAACGCATCGCCCATAAAGTGCGGCCCGCCCTCGACCCAGTCGACCAGTCCCCCGGCTGCAGCGGCATCGTCGCCGAAGGCGACCCTGCCCGCCTCTTTGCCGGTCCAGCCATGGCCGGTTATAGCCACCCAAATAAGCGCCGGGTTTGCGGCGAACAGCCGCGCCGGTGCCAGACCAAGGCTTTCAAAGGCGCGGGGCCGGGCATTGGTGATGAGGACATCGGCGACACTGGCCAATGCAAAAAGTCGGGCGCGTCCGGCCTCTGTGCCAAAGGAGAAGCGCCGTTCCGCTTTCCCACGGCTCAGCCGCGCGAAATGATGCGGCGTCGTGACGCGGGTAGGATCGGCCCGCGCCGGATCCTCGACGCGCATCACCTGTGCGCCCATCTCCGCCAGGATGGCTCCGCACAGGGGCCCGGCCCAGAGACTCGACAGGTCGAGAATGACCGGCGCCGCCTTCGGGCTGCCGCCAGCGCCCATGGTGACAAGAGCGGGCGACAAACTGCCCTTCCCAACTTCGCCGACACGCGCCACGGGCAGACCGAGCAGGAGGCCCGTTTCGATCAAATGCGCGGCGGCCGTCACTGCGGCATGATTGCGGGCCCCCTGCCATGGGTCATCGTCGATTTCTGCGCCGATCCAGGCCGGCATCAGTTCCAGGTCGCTGGGCCGCGCGAGATTGAGCGCGACCCACCCGTCCGCTGCCGCCAGTATCCGGCAATGGCCGTTGGGCGATGTCGCCCCCGGTTCACCCAGCACTATGTCGCCGCTACGATCCAGCACGGCCTGCGGGTCGAGCGACACGCGCCTGCCAAAAGCTGCCGTCGCAGTCTCGATCCGTTCCGCCAGCAGGACGGCGGCACGCCGGGCCGCATTCATGCCGCCGCCTCCACCAAACCCCATTGCACCGCCTCGGCCAGGGCGACCCGCCGACCGCTGAACAGCATGTAGCTGGCGCGATGTCGCCCTATGGCGCGGGCGAGGGAGACCGTACCCCCCGCGCCGGGGATAAGCCCCATGTCCAGTTCCGGCAGCTGAAAGAAGGTGCCCCGCCGGGCGGTGCGGTGCGGTGCGGCGGCCGCGATTTCAATGCCGGACCCGATGCAGGCGCCATGCAGGTCGATGCGCGCGCGTTCTCCCAATGCGTGGAGACGCCCCGCGCAGGATCGCAGCGTCCGGATCGCGTGGGCCTGCGCCATGTCGTCCGCGCTGCCGAGCTCGGCGAGGTCGCCACCGGTCGAGAAGCAGTCGCCCTCACCGCGCAGCGTCATGCCGGGGCGGCTCGGGTCGTCCAGCACCGCGCACAGCGCCTCGTGCAGCGCATCCCGCATCGACGCGCGCATCGCGTTGCGCGTATCGGGCCGGGCCAGCGTAATCGTGACATGGTCGCCATCGCGCTCGACCCGGACCTGCGGCCGATCGACCTCATCGACAATCGTGCTTGGCCTCAAGCGGCCTTGCCGCCACTTGCGAAATTCACCCCCGGCCAGAAGGGTGGAGTAGCCAAGCGATTCCATCGCTATCCCAAGGTCGAAAGGCAGATGATCGCAGGCGCGAAAGACATCCACCGCGATCCCGGCCGCCATCGGCGCATTGGCGACGCGCGCCTCGATCGCCTTCCGCCGATCGTCCATCCGCCTCGCCGCCACGCCGACCCATGGCGATGACGGCGCCACGACGGTGGTCAGCAGCATGTCGAAAAAAGCCGGGTCAAGCGATGGGCACGCCCCAGCCAGATCGACCCCGACGACGATTGCCCGCGTATCTTGCCGATATCGGCGCGCCATCCCTTCCGCGCTGGCCGCTGCGCAATCGACCCACATGATCGGCCGGTCGCCAAGCGGGCCGAAAGCCTCTGCGGCCAGATGATCAGTCATAGCATCTTCCATGACCACGATCCTACCCATCGCCTTGCGCAGGCGCCAGCATGATGGGTGGCACCCACGCTGCGACGGAAATGCCTTGTGCATTTGCAAGAATCCGATGCTTCTGCAAAGACGGACGAATGTCAGGGACGGACTTCGAACCGCCAGTACCGACGCCGCAGGAATGAATATGAAAACCGCGCTCGCGCAACCGAAAGAGAATCAAAGCGGACAACGCATGGGCGCCAAAGGTCTGAAGACCCGCCGCCGCCTGATCGACGCAACCGTAGATCTGCTGAACAGCATTCCGATCCGCGACATCAAGGTCGTGGATATCGCTGCGCGCGCCAAAACCGCATCGGCCACCTTCTATCTTTATTTCGACAGCGTGATCGAAGTGGTTTGCGCCGCAAGCGCGGAACTGGTGCAGAGCACCCCGGAGATCATGGCACTGTTCGACAGCGAATGGACCCAGGACAACAGCATGGAAAAGGCCATCAGCCTCGTCAGGCTGTACATCGCCTTCTGGGACGGACATCGGGCACTGCTGCGCACCCGCAATCTTGCCGCCGAGGAAGGCGACGTGCGATTCGTCCATGTGCGCGAGGATTCTGTCAGGCCCCTGCTTGTTGCGCTCGCCGACCGTATCGTTGCGGCGCAGCAGGCGGGGCGCACGCCCTCTTTCGCTCCTGCCGCCGCAATGTCGGGCACGATCATGATGATGCTGGAGCGACTGGGCGCCTTGATGGATGTCCATCGCGCGCGCAGTGATGTGACCCTGGAAGGCATGATCGCCGCTTGCGCCCAACAGATTGCGACCAGCGTCGGCTTTCCGCCGGCCTGAAGAACGCTGGCAGAAAGCTAGGCAGCCCTGTTCCAGAGCGCGTCGTACACCGCGCCGGCGGCCGCATCCGCACCGCCGAGTTCTGCCTGGAGCGCGCGCAGGCGATAGGTGAAGAAATGCAGCTTATGCTCGGCCGTCACGCCCATGCCGCCGTTGAACTGGTGCAGATCGAAGGCGAGCTTGCCGACATGATCCTGCGCATAGGTCGCCGCAACGTCCGCCGCGACCGCCTCGACCGACCAGGCGGCGTACAGGGCCAGCATCCGCATCGCGCAGGCGATCTGGTGACATCGGGCGAGCCGGTGCTGCACCGCCTGGAACGATCCGACCGGCCGGCCAAACACCATACGGTCCTTCACATGCTGAACGGTCAGGGTTATCGCAGCCTTCGCCGCGCCAGCACATTCGACAGCGATGGCGACGCGATGCCATTGACGCAGCCGGGCGGCATCCCCGACGGGCCGTGCCACGGACATATCCGGTACGGTGACGAAGCGGCCATAGGGATAGGCGAAGATGGACTCGACCGGCTCCACGACCATCCCTGAAAGATCGAGCAGAACCGCCTGCCCTTTTCGCTCGGCCAGGCCATGGCGCGCCACCGGCAGCAGCCGCTGCGCCTTGCCAAGGTCGCCTGACAGCAACGCTATCGGATCGTCGAGCGTCCCGCCCAGCAATGCAGGTGCCACCAGCGCGGACGCGCCGGCGCTTGTCACGACCGGCAACTGCGATATTTCCAGCACCACCAGCGCCGCCTCCAGCATTCCCCAATCCACCCCGGCGCGCATAAAACCATGCACATCGAGCGCATCCTGAAGGTCAGCGGCAAAATGGCTATAGTCGCGCTCATGCCCCATCGGCATGTCGCGCCATTTCGCCCCCAGAGTACGGACCGCATCCACCAGCATCTGCTGGTCGCCGTTCAGTTCCATGTCCATGGTCTACCCCTTCGGCAGGTCAAGCGCGCCGCGCGCTATCAGGTTGAGTTGCAACTCGTAGGTGCCTGCCGCGATGGTCGCAGCGATGTTGCCCCGATGGAATTCGCGCAGGATCGCGTCGCCGCCGGCCAATATGTCGGGCAGATACTCCATCAGGAAATGGGTGAGATCCGTGCAGGCCTCAGACGCGGCGATGCGGCTGATATTGCCGTTGACGCTGGGCGGCGCCTGCCTGGCGCGTTCGTCGACGACGACATAGGTCAACAGGCGGGCTGCCTCGAACTTGGCATGGATACGGCCGACCCTCGCCTTGATGATCTGATCATCGCCGCGCCCCTCCGCTGCCAATCGTGCGATGGCGCGGTCGAGCAGCTTTCTGCCTACATGATAGCGCGGAATGCCGACCCGCTCGAAGCTGAGCGCATAAGTGATGATGTCCCAGGCCTTGCCCTCTTCCCCCACCCGGGCGCTGTCGGGCACGAACAGGTCGGTAAAGAACATCTCGTTGAGATGCCCTTCGCTCACGAGCCCCGGAAAAGGCTTCACCTCTATCCCGGCTGAATCCATCGGTACCAGGAAGATGGAAATCGCCTTGCGATCCGCGCCTGTGCGCGCGAGCAGGAAACAGAAATCGGCCTTCCCCGCATAACTGGTCCAGATTTTCTGGCCGTTGACGACATAGCCGCCCTCCACCTTCTGCGCGCGGGTCTGGAGCGCGGCCAGATCGGTGCCCGCCCCCGGCTCTGAATAGCCCTGGCACCAGATTACCTCACCCCGCGCGATCCGGCCCAGATGCTCGGCCTGCTGCCGGGGCGTGCCATATTTCATGAGCGTCGGCCCAAGCCAGTTGACGTTCATATATTGGGGGCCGCGCGGTTCCCCGCGCCATTTCATCTCTTCGGCCAGTATGAACTGTTCCCATGGATCGGCGCTTCGGCCGCCCCATTGTTCGGGCCAGTGACGCACCAGCAGGTCGCGTTCGGCCAGTTGCGGGCAGAATGTCCGGCTGAAGGCGATCTGGTCGGCCGATCCATAGCCCTGGGGCACATAATGGCTGTCCCAGTCCGCCGGGAGCAATTCTTCGAGCGCACCCCGCACCCGCTCGCGATACGCCCGCTGGTCGTCGGTCCAGGCGAACTCCATGGCCATCTTCTCCTGCCGTGGCCGATTCATGCCGACCCTGAACCCATCTGATATTGACAGGGTTTCCATGTCAATATCAGATGGGTTCCTTGATAAGTGGCACGGAGAGAGGGATGATGTTCGACCTGACGGGCAAGACCGTGGTGGTGACGGGTGGTGGCCGGGGTATCGGACGCGGGATCGCCCGCGCCATGGCAATGGCGGGTGCCGATATCGTGATCAGCGGCCGCAGCCTGCGTCCGCTGGAGGAGACAGCCACAGAATTACGCGCATTAGGTGTCCATGTCGTTGTCGCTCCCGGCGACATCATGAGCCATCGGGGCATAGCCGACCTGGTCACCGCAGCGCTGGCGCTCAAGGGGCGCGGGCGCATCGACTGCTGGGTCAACAATGCCGGCAGCGCGACGCCCGCCGATGTCGGCCCGCTGATCGACATGGACGAAGGGCAATGGGACCGGGTCGTCGACCTCAACCTCAAATGGACCTTCTTCGCCGCGCAGGCTGCCGCGCGCGCGATGCGGGACATCGGGGGATCGATCGTCAATATCTCCTCGCGCTCCGGCTCTCAGCCTTGCCCAATGACCGGCAATTACGGCGCGGCAAAGGCGGGCGTGGAAAGCCTCACCGCGACCATGGCGGTCGAATGGGGGCATCTCAATATCCGCGTGAATGCCATTGCGCCCGGTGTTGTTCTGACCGAAAGCTCCTCGGCGATGGATAGCGAGAATCGCCGCCGCCGCCAGATCGAGACCGTACCCCTGCTGCGGCTGGGCGTGGTCGACGATGTCGGCCCGCTCGCCGTATATTTCGCCGCCGACGAAAGCAGTTGGACGTCGGGCACGGTGGTACAGGTGACGGGGGGCAGCCGCATTCCGGTGGGGGCATTGACCTATCTCCACAAGCGCAGCCAGGAAGCGTTCGCACGCAGCGCCGACAGGGGCGCGCCGTGACTGACCACGCCCCGATCCGCCAACGCGCGTCCGACGCGATCGCCGATCAGTTGCGGCGCGAAATCGCGGCCGGCGCTTTTGCCGACGGCCTGCTTGATCCTACGCCGCAACTGATGCAGCGCTTCGGCGTGTCGCGCCCCACCTTGCGGGAAGCATTCCGCATGTTGGAAAGCGAGCGGCTGATCGAGGTGCGCCACGGCAGCCGCACGGGTGTCCGCGTCCGGCAACCCAGTGGCGAAGGCGCGGTGCGGATGACAGGCCAGACGTTGCAAGCGGCCGGCACGACGATCGAACAGCTTTACGAGGCCCGCCTAGCCTTCGAGCCCTTTGCCGCGCGGCTGGTCGCGCAGCGCTGCGACCGGCGCGATATCGGTCGCCTGCGCGGCGCCCATGCCGATCTCGACGGACTGCTGGAGGCCAGGGCCTGGCCTGCGCTCGGCGCAGCGATGGCCCGTTTCCATCATCTGCTGGTCGAACTAACCGGCAACCAGATGCTCACCCTGACTGCCGATACCATCGCGACCCTGCTCGAACGGCACCAGCGAAACCGCAATGCCGCCCTGCACGAGCCGGCCGATCCAGATGCGTCCTGGCTGGCCTTCCGCGGCCTTGGCGTCCGATCGGTCGCGCGCCTGATCGCGCTGGTAGAGGCAGGCGACGCCGATGCGGCTGAAGTCCATTGGCGCTTGCACGTCGAAGGCGCCAATGACTATTGGCTCAAGGGTGAGGATCGCCATGCCGTCATCGACGTGATCGGCGATCGCGGCGCACGCTGAAATATTGGCGCATAAGGAGAGAAAAGCCCCATGTTCGAAACGATCCGCTATGACGTGGCCGACGGAATCGCCACCATTACGCTCAACCGGCCCGATCGGCTCAACGCCTTCAATCCGACCATGGCGCAGGAACTGATCGCCGCGTTCGACCGCAGCGATGCGGATGATCTGGTGCGTGTGGTCATTGTTACCGGCGAGGGCCGGGGCTTTTGTGCCGGCGCAGATCTGGAGGCGGGAGCCGACACCTTCAACTATGCCGTGCGCGACGGCGGGCCCATCAGCGCGGACGGCAGTATAGACTGGTCCCACGCAGAAGTGCGTGACACCGGCGGCCGGGTAACGCTGCGCATCTTCAACAGCCTCAAGCCCGTCATCGCGGCGATTAATGGTCCCGCGGTGGGCGTGGGCATTACCATGACATTGCCGATGGACATCCGCATCGCGGCCGATGGCGCCAAGATCGGTTTCGTCTTCGCCCGGCGCGGCATCGTGCCGGAAGCGGCGTCGAGCTGGTTCCTCCCCCGGCTCGTCGGCATCAGCAAGGCAATGGAATGGTGCGCGACCGGTCGCGTCATGCTGGCGGACGAGGCACTGGCCGGCGGCTTGTTGCGATCGGTCCATGCGCCCGACGCACTGCTGGACACTGCGCGAGAGATCGCCCGCGAGATCGCCGAGAATACTGCTGCCGTTTCGGTGTCGCTCACGCGCCAGATGCTGTGGCGCGGTCTGGGCATGAGCCACCCGATGGAGGCCCATCGCATCGACAGCCGCGCCGTCTACGCGCGCGGGCGCAGCGCTGATGCGGGCGAAGGCGTCACAAGCTTCCTGGAAAAGCGCGCGCCAATCTATCCTGACAAGGTCAGCCAGGACATGCCGGGCTTCTATCCCTGGTGGGAGGAACCCGCCTGGCGCTGAACGGCAGAAGTGCCAGCGGCGGCGCCTATTTTTTTCCGGCGCCGCCCTGAAAGGTCAGTGCCTGTTAGCCCCCGACCTGCTGAGCGAGTCGGGCGTTGCGGGTTTGGCCGAGCGAGCCTCCACAAGATCAAGATTTACGTCGGGAGGCAGCGAAACCATCGCCACCAGTGTTAGGGCCATAGTCGTCGGCTCAGCAAAGTCACCGGTGAAACTGGCATGTCCGGTTTCCTGGATCTTGGCGAAGAAGCGCTGGGCCACCTCGCCATCCCAATGCTGGCCTCCGGTACCGCCTGCCACCGACCCCGAGCGCAGCACCGACACGCGGATGCCGTCACTGCGCAATTCGTCGCGCAACCCTTGCGACAGGGCTTCGACCGCCGCCTTCGTCGCGGCATAGACGGTGAGATAGGGAAAGGGCATTCGCACCGATTCCGAACTGATCGTCACGATCTGCCCCTGGGATTTGCGCAGGTGCGGGATCGCCGCCCGGATGCACCAGATCGGTCCCATCAGGTTGACCGCAACATGCTGTTCCACCTGATGGACGGTCGCATCTTCGACCAGGAACGGATGAAAGATGGCGGCATTGTTGACCAGCAGGTCGATGCGGCCGAAACGATCCGCCGCGGCAGCGATTGCCGCATCGACGGCCCCCGCATTGCCGACATCGCAAGCAAATCCCGCTGCCATGCCGCCATGTCGCGCGACCACCGCATCGAGTTCGACCGACGCGCGGGCCAGACACGCCACGCGCGCACCTGCCGCCACCAGCGCATCCACGAAGTGACTGCCCATCCCCTTGGATGCTCCAGTCACGACTGCAACTCTCCCCTCTAACGTCATGCATCATCTCCTATGTTCAGTCTGCTGGACTGCACCGCATCCCGAAAACGACAGCCGGCGTCTGCGATTTTTGTCGCAATATCGCGCCGATGACCCGACCCCGCCCGGTCCATACGCCTGATGAGCAGGCTGCGCGGCAGCACATTCCGCAAGGCATTTTCCCAAAATCCGATCGTCGTCCGGCTACTAATCAATATCGACTTGAAACAAGTATATTTCATTGTATCATAATTCGCAACATAATGATGAGAAAGTTCCGCCGGCAGGATCGGCGGTACGTCTACGGGAGAATGTTTGTGGTCAGCGTTCGAGCCGTTCTTCGTGGTGGCGATGTGCATCAACTGGATGCGCAGCCGGGAACGAACCTGATGGAAGCGCTGTGCGACTCGGGCGTCGATGAGATGCCGGCCCTGTGTGGCGGGTCCCTGAGCAGCGCGACCTGTCACATAGTCGTCGATGATGACTGGATCGACCGTGTCGGTCGGGCAAATGCCGACGAGAACCACCTGCTTGACAGCAGCGACCATTGCACCGTCCCATCTCGCCTGTCGTGCCAGATCAGGCTGGACGACGCGCTCGACGCCCTGCGCGTGACAATCGCGCCGGAAGACTGATCCCCAAAAATATCGCCCTTCGAGAGGACATCGGATGACAATCCTGAGGAACAAGAACGCGCTTTACATCAACGGCGAATGGGTGACGACCACCCAGACGGAAGCGGTTATCAATCCTGCGACCGAGGGCAATATCGGCGATGCGCCGGTCGGCACGTCTGCCCATGTGGAAGCGGCGATAGCAGCGGCCCATGAAGCCTTCCACAAAGGACCGTGGCCGCGCCTTTCGCAGCGGGAACGCCAAGCCAAGATGAGCGAATTTCTCGACGCCATCGACCGACGCGCCCAGGAAATCATCGCCCTGATCGTCGCGGAAGCCGGTTCGACCCAGATGCTCGCGCAATTCCTGCAATATGGCATCCCGATGCAACATGCACGGGCCGCGATCGAATTGTCGGGCCGCCCTGCGATCACGCCCCTGCCGGTTGAGACCACGCCCAATGCGCAAGGCACAACCACACTTGGCGCAGGCGTCAAGGTGCGCGACCCTGTTGGCGTCGTGTCCGCGATCACCCCTTATAATTTCCCTTTCTTCCTGAATGTCGGCAAGGTCGTACCTGCCCTTCTGATGGGCAACACGGTCATCCTCAAACCGTCACCCTACACCCCGTTCGAAGCGTTGATCCTGGGCGAGATCGCCGACGAGGTCGGCCTGCCCAGGGGCGTTTTCAACATCGTCACCGGCGATGTCGCGGCGGGTGAGGCGCTGACGACCGACAAGCGGATCGATCTGGTCAGTTTCACTGGGTCGGACAGGGTAGGGTCGCTGATCCAAGCGCAGGCAGCGCCGACGTTGAAACGGCTGGTGATGGAACTGGGAGGGAAGTCCGCACTGATCGTCCGCCCCGATGCCGATCTTCAGGGCGCGGCGATGAACGGCTTGATGGGCTTTACCGTCCATTGCGGCCAGGGCTGCGCATTGCTGACCCGCCATCTGGTCCATAATTCGGTCAAGGCGCAATATATCGAGACATTGAAGGCGATGGTCGCCCATGTCAAAGTCGGCGATCCGGCTGATCCGACCAGCACCATGGGTCCGCTGATCCGTGAAGTCGCGCGGACGCGCACTCAGAATTATGTCGACATCGCGCTGTCTCAGGGCGCCAGGTTGGTCACGGGGGGCAAACGCCCCGCAGGCCTGGACAAGGGCTTCTTCTACGAACCGACCCTATTCACCGACGTGGAAAACCACCATCGCATCGCGCAGGAAGAGGTGTTCGGCCCGATCGGCGTGGTCATCGGCTACGATACGGACGAGGAAGCGATCACCATCGCCAACGACAGCGATTTCGGCCTGTCTGGTGCGGTCTTTTCCGCCGACGTCGGCAAGGCCTATGAGATCGCGCTGCAACTGCGCACCGGCGGAGTCGCCGTCAATGGCGGCGGTGGCAAGATGTCCAGCTACGCCCCGTTCGGCGGCATCAAGCGGTCGGGTTACGGCCGCGAATATGGCTATGAGGGCATCAACGAATTCACGAACATCAAGACAATCAGCTTCAAGGGAGGATGAGCGATGCAACCGCGCATCAACATGATCATGACCGCCGCAGAAAATGTACCTGCGCTACGTCGATTCTATGAACAGGGACTGGGATGGACCGCCTGGGGACCGGCTTCCGACATGTCGGTGCTCTACAAGGTCGGGACGTCCATTCTGGTCTTCCTGAACGCTGACTATCAGGCGCAGGAAAGCGGCCTGCCCAAGGCCGACGGCGTCAAGTCGATCTGGGCGATCTTCGTCGAATCCAAGGAGGCGGTCGATCGCGTCTTCCAGAAGGCGATCGATGCCGGCGCTACCGTCGCCAGTCCGGTGCGCGACCGCGATATGGGCCTCTATTCTGGCTATTTCGCCGACCCGGAAGGTAATGGCTGGGAAGTCGTATGGAGCCCGCACATGCCGATCGGTTCCGATGGCGGCCTGACGCTACCGGGACAATGAACACAATCTGAAAGGAACCGCAAAATGGCTGACCTGATGGAAATCATGATGAGCCCGCCGCCGGCCGAGCCAGTGGTGCTGAATGTCCCGGTGCCCGATCATGTGCCCAAGGAACTGGTCCGCGATCTGCGCGCATATCTGGGGCTGGCACCTAATGATTTCGACGACCCCTATCTGCCGAACGAGAGACTGCGTGCAGCGGATATGCCGCCGGTCATGTGGTCCCCTTTCCCCGCGACCTGGATAACAACCGGGATGTGGGTCGTCACCAGCTACAAGGATTGCGCCAAGGTCTATCAGGACACGGAGCATTTCATCAGCGGCGGATCGTCGGATTTCCAGCGTCTTATCGGCGAAACCTTCCGCAACCTGCCCTTGTCCTATGACGACAAGGCACACATGATGTATCGTCGTTTCCTCAATCCCTTCTTCACGCCGAAGGCCGTGGGCGAGCTTGACGGCTATATCCGCAATCTGTGCGACGAGATGATCGACGGGTTCCTGGCGAACAGCGGCGGCGACTTCGCCTATGATTTCGCCCGCGTCTTCCCGGTGAAGGTATTCCTGACATTGATGGGCTTCCCACACGCCATGCTGGACCAGTTCCTCGCCTGGGAAGACCAGATCCTGCACAGCCGCAACTTCGACATCATGCGCGGCGCACTGACCGAGGTGCTGGCCTATCTGCGCGCGATCATGGCCGATCGTGAGGCAGCGCCACAGGACGACCTTCTGTCCAAAATCCTGCACGGCGAAGTCGATGGCCGCCCTCTCAACGAAGAGGAGAAGATGGGCGCGGTCTTCCTACTGTGGCTCGGAGGTCTGGACACGGTCGCCTCGACGCTGGGCAAGATGTTCCGACGCCTGGCGCTCGACCATGAACTTCAGAAGCGACTGCGTGATCATCCGGAACTCATCACCGGTGCAGTGGAGGAATTTCTTCGGACGCAACCCCTGATCGCGGGAATGCGTCAGCTGCGCAAGGATCTGACGCTGCATGGCATCGAGATGAAGGCGGGCGACTGGGTACAGGCGCTGGTGATGACGGCCAATTTCGATCCGGAGGCTTTCCCCTGCCCCCGTCATTTTGATCCGGAACGCAAGGCCAACCGGCACTTTACCCTGGCGAGCGGTCCGCATATCTGCCTGGGCGCACATCTTGCGCGGCAGGAATTGCGGATCGCGCTGGAGCACTGGCTGCGGCGGGTACCAACCTTCAGCCTGGCGAGCGACGCCGACAGGACAGCCTTCCCTGGATTGCACGCCACGAGGAACATGCACATCCGCTGGTAATAGAGAGCGATCGCTTGATCGTAAGCGGCGAACGAAGACAATGGAGAGAGATTGATGCGTTTTGAAAACAAGGTCGCTGTCATCACCGGCGCGGGACAGGGCATCGGCGAAACCTATGCCAAGCGGATCGCCTCCGAAGGGGCAAAAGTCGTCATCGCCGAACTGAACGAGGAACAGGGCCGGCGGGTCGCCAGCGAGATCGGAGAGGCGGCGATCTTCGTGAAGACCGACGTATCCGATCCCGCATCCTGCCAGGCGCTCGCGGACGCCGCCATGGCCGCGTTTGGCGGGGTTGACTATCTAATCAACAACGCTGCGATCTTTGCCGGAATGCGTTACGAACCGCTGATGAGCGTCGACATCGACTATTATATGAAATTCATGGCGGTGAACTTGCACGGCGCGCTGTTCGTCACCCGCGCGATCGTGCCGTTGATGGAGGCCCGCGGCGGCGGCGCGATCGTCAACCAGTCCTCCACCGCCGCCTATCTGTCAGGCAGCGTCGGTGCCTATTACGGTATATCCAAGCTCGGCACCAATGGCCTCACGATGAGTCTGGCAGCGGAACTTGGGCCCAAAAATATCCGCGTCAACGGCGTCGCGCCCGGACCAACGATGACCGGTGCAATGCAGCAGGTCGACGAAAAGGTGATCGCAGGCATCGTCGGTCAGATGCCGCTCGGGCGCATTGGCGAAACCGACGAACAGGCCAACGCCGTATTGTTCCTGTTGTCTGACGAAGCATCCTTCATCACCGGCCAAACGCTCTGTGTCGACGGTGGCATGATCCGCAAGCCATAGCCACGCGAGGACGGCCGTTGATAACCGTGCATCAGAGCGTTGCTGAAAAGCGAGAACCGGTTTTCGCGGAAAGCGTTGAGAAAACAAAAAACTAGAGCACGCGACCTACGTCCTATTAAACGCAGCGTGCTCTAGGCACAATGCCAATGGCCGCCCCCTAACGGATCGCATCGGGATTGCTGACGAACACCGATCGGGCGTGCGACAGCTCTCGAAAACCGTGAACGCCCTTGTAGCGCCCGATGCCGCTGCCGTTGACGCCGCCGAAAGGCAGGCGGGTTTCAAGATAATGCATGACGACATGATTGACGGTAACGCCGCCCGATGTCGTCCGCATCAGCAGATCGTCGACAAAGCTTGCCTCGTTGCTGAAGATATAGGTCGCCAGCGGCTTTCCGGTCTTATCGATCTGCGCGACGATCTGGTCCGGGTCGTCATAGCCGATGACCGGCAGCAACGGGCCGAAAATTTCATCCTGCATGATGCGCGCATCCATGGGAACATCCACCAATAGGGTGGGATGGATGGTCAGTTCATCGCGATCACCGTTTCCCCCCCTGGCAATATGCGCGCCGCGTGCCGTCGCATCGTCGATATAGGCCATGACCCGGTCGAAATTGCGCGCATCGACCAGACGAGACAGTCGGTCGCGCTGGAGCGCTCCATCGACATAGAATATCTTGTCGATAATGGCGGACGCGATCGCAACGAAATGTGGCACCTGCGCACGGGGCACCCAGACATGATCGACCGCCAGGCACAATTGGCCGGCATTGGTGAACCGGGCGCCAACGCATTTGCCCGCCGCGTCGGTCAGATCATAGCCCGGCCCGATGACGGCAGGACATTTTCCGCCCAGTTCCAGCGTTACCGACGACAAATGCCGGGCAGCCGCAGCCATGACCCGCTTGCCCACGGCGGGACTGCCAGTGAAGAAGATGTGGTCAAAGGGCAGTTCCTGCAGCGCCTCGGCCATTGAGACACCGCCTTGGAAGACTGCTACTTCGCGCACATCGAAACAGTCTGAGACGATCTTCGCGACAATCTCGGAGGTCGCGGGCTGCAATTCATTGGGCTTGATGATGCAGCTGTTGCCCGCCGCGATGATGGGTACGAGGGGGGAGAAGACCAGCGCGAAGGGGAAATTCCAGGGGCCCAGCAACAGCACGCTTCCTCTGGGCTCATAACGGATGAAGGTGCGGTTGCCCGCGAATTTCGGCGAGGGCTCGATCACTTCATCCGCCATCCAGCCCTGCAATTGCTCGATAGCCTCGTCGATGTCGTGCAGCACCGACTGGATTTCGGAATTGGTGATGCCGGCCAGCGCCTTGCGCAGATCGTCGTACAGGGCGCGATCAATCGCGTCGGCATGGACGATGATGCTCGCGCGCAACCGCGCGAGCCGATCGACTCGATCTGCCGCAGACGATCGCTTGAGTACGGGAAGATGCGCGCGTTGCGCTTCAAACACGCCCTTCATCGCCGCCTGGCCATCATCCAACTCGGTCATTTCACCTTCTGCTCCAGCATTTTTACCGACTTCGCCGGCTATGATTGATACGGTATTGAATTATGTATCACTTACCTGATATGATGAGCAAGACCGTTTCTCGATCATGAGGCATATATGAACATTGGCGACGTCGATCTCACCAACCCCGATTCCTTCATCGAGGCGGTTCCCTTCGATTATTTCCGGTTCCTGCGCGAACAGGCTCCGCTCACCTTCTCGCCGCGAGCGAGCGATGGCGGCTTCTGGAATGTCGTGCGCTACGCCGACATCACCGCTATCGAAAAGGATGTCGAGGGCTTCACCTCGCGCACCAATGTCAGTCCGATGGACACGTCCGAAGCGCAACTGGCCAATACGATCGACAATTCGATCATCCTGACCGACCCGCCCCAGCATGGCTTCCTGCGCGGCTCGATCCGCGACGCTTTCGTGCCCAAGGCGGTGAAGCGGCTTGAGGAGTCGATGAAGGTTTACGCCCGCAACGCGATCGATGCGGTGATCGAGACAGGCGCCTGCGACCTGCATGACGTCGCCGCCTATACCCCGATCGAGGTCGTCGCCGACATATTGGGTGTGCCCGCGCATGACCGGCCCAAGTTGTTCGAATGGGCCAATGCGATGTTCGGCCAGCTCGATCCCGAACTGTCGGACCATCAGCGCGCGACGCTGGGCGGCTTCCAGATGATGTCCTATGCCCGTCGAGTGACCCGGCGGCGGCGAGCGAAGCCGACCGACGATGTCTTTTCGATGATCGCCAATGCCGTGCGCGACGGGCGCCAGCTTACCGATATGGAAATGGGTGCCACCTTCATCGTGCTGGCTACGGCGGGCAACGAAACCACCCGCACGCAATATCTGCACGGCATGGCGGAGCTGATCGCCCGGCCCGATGTGATGGCGGAACTGCGCGCCGATCCCGCCCTGATTCCCAATGCCGTGGAGGAAATGCTGCGCTGGACCACCCCGGCCCTCGGCTTTGCACGCAAGGCCACGCGCGATCACGAGCTGCATGGCCAGACCATCCGGCAGGGCGAACGCGTGATGCTATGGTATGTCTCGGGCAACCGGGATGAAACAGTATTCCCCGACCCTGACAGTTTCGACATCCGCCGCGCGAACGCCGCCGCCAAACATCTCGCCTTCGGCGCGAGCGGTGGCATCCATCGATGCCTCGGCAGTATGCTGGCCAAGGCCGAGCTGAACGCCATGTTCACGGAATCGATCATGCGCCTGAACGACCTGCAACTCGATGGGCCAGTACGCCGTCTACGATCCAACTTCACCAATGGTATCAAACATATGCCGGTCCGCTTTACCCCTGGACCGCGCTTGGGCGACAGCGCCGATATAGCCATGTATGCATCCCAGAATAATAGCGCCTCGATCGCGGCCGCAGCTTCGGCGGCGGCGGCGGCCGTCCAGCCGACCGTTGTCGAGAATCGCGACGACGGCATCCAGCTCGTGCCGATCGCGCGCGCCACTCTGAAGCTGGGCATCCCGGCCGTCATGCCGGGAACGCCCCGCGGGATGCGGATGATCGTCGATGTGGAGGATGCGCGGTGGGAAGGCGAGCGCCTGCAGGCAAGCCAGTTGTCGCAGCCATCCGGCGACTGGGCCGTCGTTTCGCCCGACGGCACGTTACAGGTCGATGTCCGCACGACGCTGGAGACCGACGACGGCGCCCTGATCTATGTGCGGTACGAAGGACGGTCGGATTATGGAAGGGCTGGAAATTCGCCCATTATCGTTGCGCCTCTGTTTGAGACGGCCGATCCTCGCTATGCTTGGTTGAACAAGGTGCAGGCGATTGCGAAGGGCCGCGCAGCAAATATGGGCGTGTTGGTTTATGACATCTACGAGGTTCGCTGATCAGACCAGCGTGAACACCGGGTCGGACGGAGAAGCGGGCGGCACCATCGGCGGCATCGAGACCATTCTCGATGCCGCCGAGGCGGTCATACTTGACCTAGGCGTCGACAAGGTCACGATCGACGACATCGCGCGCGCGGCGGATATCTCGCGGGCGACATTGTACCGCCGCGTGGGTGGTCGAGAGGCGATTATAGGCACGATCCTGCGCCGCCATGCCGCCCCTTTTGTCGCGGAGACCGAAGCTGCGGTCGCGAGCGAGAAGAGCTTTCCCGCGCGGATCAAGGCAGGCATGATCCATGCGATCGAGGCTCTGCCGCGCTATCCGCTGCTTGCCCGCACATTTGGTGGCGGCCTGTCACCTTATAATCTGCGGATCGTGCGGCCTGTCTATCAGGAACTGGTCGATGCCTCTTTTCAGGCGCTGTTCGAAAATGCGCGGGCGGCAAAAGTCATTCCCGCCACGATGAAACTGGCCGAACTTTCGGAATGGCAGATGCGCAATTTCCTGTATCTCGCCGCCGACGGGCCGCGCGGGCGGGATGCGCTCGAGCGGTATATCGATCAGTTCATTCTGCCCGTTCTGATATCCCAGGCCCGCAATGATACCAGCGCCGAGCCAACGGACATTACTGAGCGCCCAGAACTGACCTGCACCTATCTGGTCGACCTGCAAGCCGCACTGGACCGGACCGATATGGAAATTCAAGCGCTTGTAGCGTTGCTCGCATCAATGTGCGATAGTTCCAGCGCCTAACGGGCGACTATAAAGCAGTCGGCCCCAAATCGCGGCCAAGGCAAACCAGCCATTTTGGTTGATGGACTAACTTTGCTGCAGCGCATCATTTTCTTACGCCTTTCAACATGCGCGCCGCAGCATTTGCGGAGGGCGCAAGTTTGCGACCATAACGGAGCGCGGTCGCAGTGGAGGTCCAGCGCAGCGCCTGCGCAATCGGTCCCGCATCCTCACCGCTGGCGACCAGGTCTTGGGTCAGACCTACCCGCAGCGAATGTGTGCTGACCGCAGCGACCGCCCCGGCCAGATCGACGCCAGTGAGGTCGACCAGGCCCTGATCGGCCGCAGCCAGCGCGGGACGCTTGATGATCAGCCGCACGGCGGCTGGGGTCAGCGCCCGCTCCCCGATCTTGTAGATCGCGCTCGCCGCGCGCGCCGGTCTGGCCGCCATGCGGTCGCGGTCGACCTGGGCATGCCAGGCCAAATCACCGATGAAGCGCTCGCGCTGTGCGTCGCGTGCTTTGGTTCGGGTCACCGCGACCCGGCGAAACAGCACGCCAGCGCGGATTGCGACGGCCTCCACCCAAAGCGCCGCGCGCCGCATGGTATCGGGCGAAAGCCAAACAAAGGCCCCCTGCCCTTCCTGGTCGGTCTTCGAGCGCGCCAGCTCGAGCACGCCCGAGCCGTCCTCTTGGGGCTCGATTCGGTCGAGGTCCACCGCCGCCAGCTCCGACACGCGCAGACCCGCATCATAGCCCAGCGACAACAGCGCCGCATCGCGCAGCCCCACGACATCACCGCCGCAGGCATCGAGCAGGACCGACAATGTGAATCCTTTGGCTGCGTCGCGTCCGATGCCCTCGCCGAAACGCAACGGGCCAGCTTGACGCTGCCGCACCCCCACCCGCCGCCGGTGCCCGCGCAGCGCGTCACGCACGACCGATCCACCAAGCAGGCTGGTAAGCCCGAGCAGCTGATGCGCCACCGCGAGCGAGGACAGACGGCTCGACACGGTCGCGGGCTTGAGCCGCCGCGCCTCGCAATAGTCAATATAGGCGACGAGCCGCGCTTCGCTGGCGGGCAGGCCGATCCCGCCATGGCGCGCTACGAAGTGGGCATAGCAGTCACGATCAACCGCCAGCGCCTTGATGCTGGCGTGGGCCCGCGCCTCCAAGCCCTTGCGGAAGGCGAGCGCGTCCAGAACGGTGCCTCCCCTGTCAATTCCTCGAACAAGGCAACAAGCTGGCCGGCGCGATCCTGCGCAGAGCCGGAGCGCCGGCGAGGCAGCTTAGCCTCGCCTGGCGCGAGGACGGTCACGATCTCCCTGGAGACCGCGGCTTTTGGCGCAGGAAAGCGCTGTGCCTGCGCCGACGTTCGCAGGGCTGATTTCAAGCTCATAGCCGTGAATATAGCGGTGAAAAACCCTTTGTCACTATCGATAAGACCCCATTATCGATAGTAAATTACCGATCATGATCGTTCCCGCGAAAGTGGAGTCAGAGTCGCAAAAGGGCGCGACATTTCCTTAAGACGCACTTCCAGAGCGGTACTCGCGCCGGGACGAACCGCCGTTATCGAACACATCGGCCCCAAACCGCTTTCGCAGATGGACCGCGACCAAGGCCGCATAGCGGCGTTGGCGTTTACCGTTCGGGCTATGGTAAATGCACACCGCCTTCCAGTAGCTGCCGCTCGTCTTCAAGGCATTGAGAAAAATCCAGCGTGCCACCTCGGCGTTGAAACAAGGATCAAATTGCAGCCAGCGCCGGACCTCATTCTCGCGCTGCGACAGCAGCGCGGCGATCCTGGGCACCCACCAACTGTTGATCTGAAGCGGTCCCAAGTCATGGCTCCCGTTTTTGTTCAGGATTTCAGCACCGATCCAGCCAGCTTCCTGATCACGCAATCCCCAAAGCGTCTTTTCAAGCCAGGACTGACCGCGTGCCGCCTGCCGGATGCATCGGGCCACCGCCTGCTCCGGCGGCCTCGCCGCTATTGCGTTTTCGCACGTTAGCGCCGCCGTCAGCGCCAGCGGGACAACACAGATCCAAGCTCGATCAGCGATCCAGGCCACGGCCGCCCTCCCTTTCATTTCTGCGGGTCTGCTGCTCGCGCGCAGGAGCAGACGTGTCACGATTGCTGCGACGGTCGCTCAGCAAAGAATGAAGATGGTGATCGAGCGCCTCAAACACCTGTTGAGCCCGACCAGCGAGTTTGTCCGCCACGCCTTTGGGATTTGCATTGCGGGTCCAAAGCTCGCGTTCAAGCCGGCGATCGCTGCGCAAGAGTCGCTCCCTATCCTGATCTTCCTTCAGTTGCCGGAGATGCGATCCTTGCCTGGCGGCCATTTGGTCCCGATGATCACGCTCCAGGCGCCCAAGGCCTTCAAGGCCTGACGTCTTCTCGCCCGATCGTTCTTCGAGCCTCTCGACCAGTTTTTTCGGGTCCTGGGTCCAGAGCTTTACCCCAAATCGGGCGCGGGTAATGGCCGTGTAAAAATTCTGGGCGTTCACCAGCGGCGACCCGACAGGCGCCAGGACATAGACCCTGTCATAGGTCCTGGACTGTGCCGAATAGATGGTCTCGGCATAGCCATGATCCCAGGTCCTGTGAAGGGAGAGGTCGATCGTCTGAACCCGCTTGCCGCGATCCCAGCGGATCGTTGCCAGCGAGCCATCGACCTTCTCGACCGTCCCCCTCTCCGCATTTTTGAGCTGAAGTTCCTTCGAGACCAAGCGCCACTGGATGCGGTCGCCTTCGCTGAGGTCTCTCTTCTCTTCTATGAAGACGTTGACCTGCGAGGCTTTGGTCGAGCGCGGATCCCACAGATGGACGCCGCCCTGCCCATCGACCAACCGGACCAGTTGCCGACCTCGACCGTCCCGGACCATCCCAGCGACGCGGTATTCGCTCGTCCGCCCCAATCCCGCTCGTGGCTGATCGCGGACGAACGTCACCACCTGTCCCCCTGTATAAAAGCGCGCCATGCGCTTTTCCTGATCGCTCAAGCCACCAGGTGTCAGGACCGAAAGCCGGGTCTCTTCCGCCGCAACGAGGCCCTCGCGCTGCAGGACCTCCCTGATTTTGCTGTTCACGATCAGGCGCGACGCATTGTCGAGAACGAGAATGTTGGTCGCAGAGCGGCTCCTGGGGCTAAGCCGGGTCCATTCCGCGACCATTCCTGCAGCCAGCGTAGCGGCATCCTCACCTTCCATCACCTTGTCGAGCCGTCCAATCGAGGCTGCGTAATCCCCTCCCCGCGCATGCGAGACAGCCTGTCGCATCGCCTCGGTTTCCTGCCGGCGAGACTCGGTCAGTTCGGCCGTTTCCATACCCAGTTTCTGCATGAGCCAGAAGGCCTTGCCCTGCTCGATCGCGCCGGTCTGCTTGTTGTCGCCCAGAAGAATGAGGCGAGCTCCAGTAGACCGGCTGATTTCCAGCACCCGCAAAGCCTGGCGGCTTCCCAACTGGCCCGCTTCGTCGAGAACCAGCACATGGTTGCCGCTGATCCCATAGCCACCGGCCGCAAGCAGGCTCGCGACCGTGCGCGACTCGATCTGCGCCTTCTCCCCCAGTTCGGCAGCGGCGGAAGATGTCGGCGCCAAGGCGATGAATGTCTTACCCGGCAGCGCCGCATCTTTTAGTGAGCGAACGAGCGTCGACTTTCCTGCCCCTGCTACGCCGTGAAGGCCGGTAACCCGGTCATGCGAGGTCGCCATGTCCACCAGCGTCCGTTCCTGCGCCGGAGAAAGCCCCGCCTGCTCCAATATGGGAAGCAGGCGATCGGCGCTTGCCACGGGCCGACCGTCCCCGACGGCAAGGGCAAGATGCATGGCAAGCGACTGCTCCAGGCGCGCCGTCCGGCGGCTCGTCCGGCCCCGTATCAGGATCTCATCCCCAGTCTGGCCACGGGTAACGAGGAGCTTGCGCCGTTCTTCATGCGCATCGATCAGGAGCCGCAGATCCTGAAACCGGACCTCCCCGACATGGGAGGCTAGCCCCGTGGTATAGAGACGGCCAAGCGGGTTCACGGCCTCCTTCCCCTCCGATTGTCTTATCCCGAACAGAGCGGCGCGGGCGGCGTCGGCGCGGTCAACCGGGACGGGATGCTCGCCCGATCGGGCGGCGCCCTCTCTCACCGCTTCAAGCGGCTTTTCATATGGCCCCAGCCGCCCGCGCCACTGGATGAGCAGCGTGTCGATCCCGGTTTTCACCTTGGCGCCGCGGGTGGCGTAGAAGGATTGGCGGCGCGACGCCTGACCGACCAGGCCATGCTGCTGGGCATGTTCATTGATCTGCTCGGCCCGCTGCGACATCTCCTCGATGAGGGCCTTGGGAACACCCCTGATTTCGAAAAGACCCCGGCGTGGATCGAAGTCTATCTCATAGCCGAGCTCGCGCAGGCCATGGGCGAGTTCGTTCCGGTAAATCTGCCCGCTGGTCATCTGCTCGGCATACATGGCGCGGGTTTCGAGGCTTGCCATCGGATCGCCCGATTGCCCGTTGGTCATGTTGAGGACGACGACATGGGTGTGGAGGTGGGGATCAAGTTCGCGGCTGGCATGTTCGGTGAACCGCGCCCACAGCAATCGGCCCGTCGTCTCGTGGACAATGTTGCCCGCTTCCCGTTTTCGCAGCTGGGCATGCTCTTCAAGATAAGCGAGCGCGACATCGACCGATCGCTCATGGAGCTGGACGATCCGCTCATCTCCCAAGGCGAGCGCCATTACTGATACGGATTTGGGCGCACTGATCGCAAAATCCCAGCCGGGATGATGCTCGATGCCCTCGGCGCGATGTCGGCCAAGCTGCTGGCCCGCCACCTTGCCGACGAGCAGGGACCGAAAGGTTTCAGGATCGACATCGCCAGAAAGGTCGAGTTCCCTCGCCAGGGCACCACCCCAGGACGATCTCTCCGCCTCACCTTTCGCATAATAATCGCCGATCGCGTAATAGCGTGCGATGTTACCGGGCGAACCCTTCAGGCGGCGGGGGTGCATCATGCCGGCCTCGCATCACTACGGTCGCCAGATGCGCGCCCGTGTTGCCGAAGGCGAAAGCCGCTCGTCCTTCCAAGGAGCCTCGGCAGACCGTTATCCGCATTTCCAATTCCCCCTTCTGCAGAATTGGACGAGGGGCTTTCTGGACGAAGCTCGTCATGCGCGGGCGTGCTGCCCTTGTCCGCTTCCAGGGGAAGTTCGGGCGCTTCCGATTTCCTCGCTCGCCGACGCTTGGATCGCGATCCTGAAGATTTCGGAGGAGACTTGTCTTCCTCTTCCGGATCGAGACAAACGGGCGGCACTTGCCGTTCGACGAACGCGGCCGCCGGGCTCGGCAGAGCATTGTAGCTATCGGTAAAGCGGACGACGGGAAGGTTACGGCCGAACCGGAGGAAGCCGACGAGATTGGGAAGATTGGTGACCTCGGTATGCATCACCAGCGGTCGGGTCACCTGCATCCGCGAGAGGTTGACGCCATCCCGCATATCGTTGACGCCATAGGACATGCCCTCATTGGCCTCGACCTGCTCGACCTGCCCCAGATTTTCCGAAACATGCTTGGCGGTGGGCGTGTCGTTGGCGCGTAGCGCCACCCAGGTCGAGCAATAGCCGGTAATCGCCGCGGCATCCTGAATACCGTAAGTCGCCTCCAATTGCGGGTAGGACTGAAACCCCAAAATGCCGCAGCCGCCATATTTGCGCGCGCGGGCGAGAAAGTCGCTGAGCGATGGCAGTTTCTGCAGCGTCGGGAGCTCGTCGATGACGCAGTAAAGGCGGCGCTTACGATCCGGCGGGAGGCTCATGATGGCGCTGATCGCGATGTCGAGCCAGACGGTCACAAGAGGCCGGAGGGAGGGGAGCTGGTCCGCCTTCACGGTGATGAAGAGCCAGCTGTCATCCTCCTCGTTCGCGACCCAATCCCGGATCGAGAAGCCGTCGGCCGTGTCATCGAGATAGGAGAAGCTGCGCATCACCGAGGCCAGTTCAGCCCGGATACCGGCCGACGTACGGTCGCCTTCCATCGATATGAAGGCTGCGGCATCGGTGCCTTCGGCAAAGCTTGCCAGCGTCTTCAGGGGGCTGCGCAGCACCGTTTCCAGGAGCCCGGAAACCAGCGTCCGCTCATGTCGGGCAAGCTTGCGCAGGACCGCCACCAGCGTGCCGCGGGCGGCCTTCGCCCAGAAGGGATCGCCACCTTTGTCTGGGATCGTGGACTCCGCGATCTGGTCATAATGATAGTCGCGCGGCACATCGACCCAGGGCGACCAGCAGTCGGCACGGTCGTCCAGTGGATTGAGCAGAATGTCGTGCCCCGGCCGATAGAATTTCTCGACGAAGGTGCCGGCGGTATCATAGACGATCGCCCGCTTGCCTTGCTTTCGCATGCCACCCAGCATCTTGACGATGATGTTGGTCTTGCCCGTGCCGGGTGCACCACAGATGAGGATATGCTCAGGCTCGAAGGCGTCGGGAACAGGCACGCCGCCGATCGCAAAGCTGCCCTTCCGGCTGCGCCACAATTGCCGCCGCAGTTGCCGCGCGGTGCCAAAGCGCGCGCCGCGCAGGAACTGATTGGAACCAAGGCCCTTCCCTGTCCGGGTGAAATAGAACCAGGCCCAGGCCAGCATCAGGAGAGCAAAGGCGCCCGCAAGTGCCGCGCCGTACACCAGATGCTGCTCCATCGCCTGCATGGTCTTTCTGGCGACGCGGGAGCCCAGCAAGGCATCGGACGTCGTCCAATATTGGCGACCAGACGGAGTCCGAAAGAGTAGCGGCGCGCCGCCAGGCACGTCGCTTTTGAGCGTCGCCTCGGCGATCTTGACGGCGACAAAGCGCTGATAGTCGGTGGACTTCTCCAGCACATACCAGATGGTGCCGCTGACCCAGATGGCGATCCCCGCCAGCAGGGTCTGGAAGAAGACCTGCGTGGTCATGCGGACATTGTGGACGATGGCCTGACCGCCCCTCGTCCAGGAACCGAGCGTGTCGTTCCTGAAGATGCTCACTGGAGTACCTCCTCGGAATCGAGAAGGCCCCGCTCCAGCAGCAAGGCGCGCGCATCATCCATGCCCTTCTCGAGAATATCGGGCCGGCGCTCGCTAACTGATGCGGCAAGGATGGCGAAGACCTGGATGAGGACAGCCTGCACTTCGTCAAAGCGGCCATGATAGCCCGCAGCGTCCATGCCTTCATAGCGGTTAAGAATGTCCCGGACATAGTCGGGGATGGTCGAGCCGGCCGCCTGAGCGCCGACGACGAGACGCCCGAAGAGGGCGTCCTTGAACCTGATGGTAATTCTGGGCAAGCGCCGAACTCCTGTTCGTCGCCTGGCCAATCGTGATGAAGCGCGGACCTTATAACTGGATTTCAGCCTGATCTCAAATGATTACATGTATTCAGAGTGGCAGCCAAACGGTGCCAAGGCAGATCAAGGACTTACCTACTTGGCGGCCAGAAACGACAGCCAAAGCGTGCCGGGGGCGTCAATCAGTGCCTAGAGCGTAAGACGTGTCTTCGGCCAGAAATCCGCGCAAATGCTGGCGATTCGCACCCGCAGCACCCGTGCGTACGGTGCATTACAAAACGCCTATGGCGTGCGTCCTTTCTTCGCAGCGCTTTCGCGCGCTGCGCTGCCTCGTGCCGGAAGGCGCGGGGCACCCCGAAGGGGTCTCAAATTTTTAGACAGTGAACAGCCTCTCTGATCGGGAAAAGGGGCTTTGCCTCCCCAAATAAGGTCCATCGCCACGCCAGCGATTGCATCCGGGATGCACCGTGGCAATATCGACCTTGGCGGGCAGACCTTCGCAATTGTGAAGGATAACATATGCCCAAAATGAATGATCGCGAACGCCTTGCCGATCTTGAGGCAAGGGAACGAAAGCTCGCGCAAGAGGTGTTGGGCGCCCGCCGCGCTCTGCGCGGCAGATATGCCTCGATGGTCGAAGAACTGGCCGTCGAGCAACTGAGCGAACGCGCCTTTCGCGAAATCGTGGGGCACGCAATTCGCATCGGTGGCGACCGGGCCATGGAAGCCTTGCGCGCGATCGATCGGCTTGAACCCGGCGAAATCTCGACCGGCAAAACAACCCGAAGGGTTGTCACTGCAGCGAGCACGGCGGAGCCGCGCGCAGCTGGCCAGGATCAGCCAGGCTGATCCTGCATCGTTGCGCGACGGGCGCGGACGGAGGACGCTTGCGGCCTCCATCCGGGTCCCCGAGCGCGACGACCTTTCCCCCACTCGACAAAAAAGAGGCGGCGGAGCCGCGCGCTCCACCGCCTCTTTTCCTTTGCTCGACCTCTCCTATCGGGTCGCGCGATTGTGATGCTGATTAGCGAGGGCGAAGAAATGCGCGGGGATCCCGAGCCTGCGCACCTCGCGCGCCAAATGGCTCTGCAACCCGGACCCCTGGCACACGACCGCCTCTACCGGGCGGAGCCTGAGCAGTTGCTCGTTGCGCGCGAACCCTGCCCTGTTTCCGAGTTTCCGGTCGAGGCTGAAGGGGATGAGATGACACGCGTTACGCGCCGCCCAAGCCGCCGCGATCGCGTCGCACCCCTTATCCTGCCCTGTTGTCGCGAGAACCATCGTTGGCACCCGCACCTTGATGCTATCGAGCGCTGCATAGAGAAGGCGGTGATCCTCCCAGACCTGCCCGCCGGAGAAGATCACGACCGGCCCCTTGGGCGCGCGTGCATCGATATGCCGCTTGCGCCGGGCCGCCAGGTAATCGGTCGCCGCCACCACCGATGCGGTCCGCTTGGATGAGACCAGCGAGGCGCGGGGGGCTGACCAGGGCCGTCCGGTCTCGGCATGGTAGGTCGCGGCGGCATAGTCGCGCATGCACGCCAGCGCGTCCTGGGTTTCGTCGAGCGACTGGCAGAGCATCTGTGCCTCTTCCAGTTCGACGCTGCCAATCTCGCTCCCGTCATTCTGTTCAATAAGCCGACGGACGGCCATCGCCGCCTTGTCCGCTTCCCCCTCAATCTGGCCTGCAACCTTGTGGACGCTGTGGACGATGCCCCATGCGATCCGGTCCGCCATGGCCTCCAGCCGGGTATCGCGCAGGACATCGAACAGGGTCGTGACCAGCAACTCGGTGGCGCGGGCCACCACTTCGCCGTCGGGCATCGGCGCGCTCGTGACGTCGTCTCCGGGGGTGATACGATAGCTGTCGGTCGTTTCGATAAAGGCGTCGGCGAAGCGATCCAGGGTTGCGTCGCGGTCAGTCATATTCAGCATCGGAACCTCCTTCATTTGCTCTTCAAGAGGTTTCCTCTTCCACACGGGCTCGCCTCGGCGGGGTCAAGGATCGGGGCGCAGCCACGACCGCGAAGCGGCGATGGGGGTCACGATTTTTTCTCGCGCGCACCCTCGCAGCGATGGCGCGCAGGTGCCCGCCCGCGAGAAAAAATGGTGGGGCCCCGTCGTCCTTGAGGCCGCCGGGGTTTCCCGTGTAAACTTATCCCGCTTGTTGAGAGAAGAAGAGAGGCAGCCTCCATGGGGGCTCGATGCCCCCATGGAGGCTTGGGTCCAGACGCAGCGCTCGCCCAACAGACCCGTAACCGACGGTGCGCCCTCTCCCATTGGATAAAAAAAGGGACCGACAGCCGGAGTGCTGCCGATCCCTTGGAGAACTATCCGGTCGATCTTATCTTATTCAAATCGGCGGGACATAGGCGTCATAGGGATTGCCTTCGACCAGATGGCCAAAGGGGGTCATCACATAGTCCGAACCATCTCGACCGATGGCACAGATCACAAAGCGCGGTTCACCCGTCTGCGTATCCTGGCACTCCATGAGGGCGAGATTGCCGTCCCCCGCCGCGCGCAGCAGGGTCTGGAAATTAGTGCGCAGATAGTCGGGAATGGCCATGCGCCGCCTCCCCTCGATTGCTCGCCTGACGACGTTGCCGCGCCAGCACGGGTGTGTCGGGCGCCTGATCCGCCCGGTGGAAGGCGTGGATCGGAACATCTGCGTCCCGCAGCAACTGATAGAGGTTCGCCTGGATACCCGACCCCTCGCAGAGCAAAGCCTCGACGGGGTTCAGTTCGAGAATCTTCCGGTTCCGCTTGAAAGCGGTCTTCCTCCCCGAACCGTAAAGGCCGTAAACCACGACCGGGACGCCTATTTCGGTCCTCGCCGCCCAGGCCGCAGCGATCTGGTCGACGCCCCGCCGTTGCCCGGTGGTGATGAGGGTCATGTGCGGGATACGCGTTTTGATGAGATCGAGACGGTCCCAGATGAGTTTCCAGTCATGCCAGTCGGCAGGCCCGGTCACGACCACGATCGGCCCCTGCGGCATATGCTTTTCGCGTATGGCAAGGGTGCGCGCGCGCAGAAAATCGAGCGCCGCGATCTGGCTCGCGCTTGACGCAGTCGACGCCCGGGTGCCGCGAGCGGGCGACCATGGCCACCCCGACAGAGCACGATACATTTCGGCGGCATAGTCGCGCATGCACTCGATCGCATGGCGCTGTTCCGCGATCGACTGGCAGAGAAGTTGTTTCTCCTCCAGGGAGGTCGTGTACACTTCGCTGACGTCCGGCTCGCGGGCAAGTTCGCCGACCTCCTGCGCAAGCCGGTCCTCCTGTCGTTCGAGCTTTCCGGCGACGAAGTGGAAGCTGTTGACGATGCCCCAGGCGATTTCGGGGGCAAGCGTCTCAAGCCGGGTATCGCAGAACAGATCGAATATGGCGGCGACAATCCCGCCGCATTCCGCCTGCGCGGCGATAGGTTCGGGCATCTCATATTCGGCCGGTTCTTCACCCGGCGAGACAATCGTGAGACCAAGCGGGTCGCCGAAAGCGGCCTGGAATTCAGGGGTGGCGGTCATCTCGACGTAGAGGGTGGGCAGATCGGCAAAGCGATCAATGCTGCTGCGCGGGGCGCTGGCCATGGCGCGGTCCTTTCATATTTGAAGGGAAGACATGCGGACGCAAAAAAGGCCGGGAAAGCGGATGCTCTCCCGGCCCATATTGGCTTCGCTGGATTCTCAGTAGGGGACCTCGTCGTCGAGATCGTTCCTGCCCATCAGCGAGCCATCGGCGCCGGCGGTGCTTTCACCGAAGCCGGATTGCCCACGCTCGTCATAGGAGCGTTGCGACGCCCCGAAGCCACCGTTGAATTCCGCGCGAAGCGTTTCACGGCGCCAGGCGATGGTGTAGCCGCCGTCCTCGGTCGGGAAGAGAGCGACGGGCAGCGGCTCGGGCAGGCCCGGATCGTCGACCGAACCGGCAAGGAACGCTTCCCCGGTCTTCTTCGAAGCCGCTTCCCAGAGTGCACCGATCTGAACCCAGCGGCGGGCGACGTTGAGCGTGAGGATTTCGTACAGAGGCGCGCGATCGCTCATGCTTTCGACCTTGCGCAGACCGATGCGCGGCAGGTCGATGGTGCGCGTGGCGATCGAGCCCGTCAGACGACCATTCACATTCTGGATTTCACCGATATTCATGACTTCTACTCCTTGGATGATGCCGCTCTCGACCATCCGAAAGCGACACCCTCCAAAATCCTCCTCCCCTCTGGTCCCTGCCCGCGCCCCAAGCGCGGCCCTCGCATGAGGGCACGACCTCACCGCGACCGCGCCCTCCGACCCCCCGACAGCGCGCGCGATAGGTGGCCACGGGCGTGATCACCGACGAAAGAAATGAAGCCAAAGGTGCCGTGCGGTGCGGGCGCACAAGGAGACGATCAGGGGTGCGACGCTTGCAAGGCGCGATCCCGTCGGGGACGGCGCAACGTCCCATCAGCCCGCCAGAGGGATTAGACGATTGTCAGTCCGGTCTGCCGGCAAGGGCGATATGCGCCGAGCGCATATAGTGATGAAGCTCGACGCCGCCTGGCATCAGATCGTCCACCAGCGCCTTCATGTCGGTCAGATCCGACTCGGCCTTGAACGGTCCATCCTCCTGGCTCTCGATCATAAGAATGCCGATGCACAGGGCCTTCTTGACCAGGTGCAGATCGCGTCCTTCAAATTCAGCCATGACGGGCTCCTCCGCGCCAATGCGCGGCACGTCATAACCCTTTCGAGGCCGCCTTTCGACGGTTTTCACGCGGGCAAGAACGATCCGACCCGGCTCGAAAATCGCTCGGAATCTGCGGGGTCAGATTATGGGCGCGACCAGCTCCAGTTTGAGCCACTGAGCGAGAAGCCCCAATTCCGCAGCGAGTTGTTCATGCGTGTCTGCCGGGGCGCCAGATTCCATATGGACAGATTGCACAAGCAGCCGTCCCGATTTCCTGTCAGCCTTGAGATCGGTCCGCGCCACGATCCGGTCACCCAGCAGGAAGGGGAGATCATAATAGCCGTGGGACCGGTTGGGCGCCGGGGTGTAGATGCCGATACGATAGTGGAAGTCGAACAGCTTTTCGGTTCTGGATCGCTCCCAGATCAGCGGATCGAAGGGCGAGAGGAGCGCCCGCGCGGTCATCCGGCGCAGCGCCTGGGCGTCGCGATGCAGGAACATCGCCTGCGTTATCCCCTCCACCGTGACTGGAATGAGCGCCCCCAAGTCCTGCAGATCCTGGATGGCGTCACGGGCCTCACCGGGCTTCAGCCGGAAATAGTCCCGCAGATCAGCAGCGGTCGCGATGCCGAGCGCCCGGGCGGATTGCTCGATGAGCGCTCGCTGGGCGTCGCGTGGCTCCGGTGTCGGGATGGCGAGGATGTCGGGCGGAATGACGCGCTCGGTCAGATCATAGACGCGCTCGAAGCTGCCGCGGCGGGTGGCCGTGGTGACGTGCCCCGCCCAGAAAAGCCATTCGAGCATCTGCTTGGCCTCGCCCCATTCCCACCAGCCCGATCGATTGCGCGCGCCCTCAAAGTCGGAGGCCGCAAGCGGGCCGTCGGTCCTGAACCGCGCGAGCAGCGTCTCCGCTTCGCCGCGCCGCTCTCCAGCAAAGGCGCGCAGTCCCTTCCACCCCGCCTCGCCCCGATTGGCCCGCGCCATCCTCCAGCGCAGCAAGGGGTGGTAGTCCATCGGCAGAAGCGACGCTTCATGCGCCCAATATTCGAACAATTGCCGGTCACGAGCCTTCCCCCAGGCGGCTTGGTCGAGCCAGTTCCGGTCATAATCGCCCAGACGCGAATAGGCCGGCATATAGTGGGCCCGCGCCAGAACATTGACGCTGTCGATCTGATGCAGCCCGAGGCGCGCGGTCGTTACTCGCACATGGGCCTTGCTGACGCTTGCAGGCCGGGATTTTCCGAAACCCTGGGCGGCAAGGGCAATGCGCCGGGCCTCGCGGAGCGATATGCTGTCAGTCATGCCGCCCTTTGCTAGACTGAGGAGGGAGACAATGACATCAACGATCGGGAAGCTTTGCAGGCGCTTGGCGGAAAGAGCTCGCCGAACTATCGATGCTGCCATGAGTCGTCCCGACATGAGCCTCGCTGTCGTCGGCGCCGTCCACGAGAATAAGGACCGCAGCAACCGCCTGTTCGAGATCCGGCTTTGCGTCCCGGGCGAACCCGTCGATCTCGCACCGGAGCCAAAAAACCCGTTCGATCCGTCGGCCATCGCGGTCTGGAGCACGCGCGGCGTTCAAATCGGCTATCTGTCGGCGGAGCGCTGCGGCTGGATCGGGTCGCGCATGGCGCAGGGCGAGGAGATCTGCGCCATCTTCCAGGAAGCGACCAAGGGCGGCGCTATCATCCGCATCAGCTTTTCGAGCAGTGATCCGATACTGCCCCCCGCACGCCCGCGGAAGCCCCAGGCTCGTTCCCTGGATGAGGAGAGCGGCTTCTATCCCGACTATATCCCGCCTGACGATTAGCGCGTCGATCGCCAAGCATAGCCATGAAAATGGCTTTTGCACGGTCAGCGCTGCCGCTATTGCGGGCGCCTCACTTCTGAGAAGGATATCCAATGAACAATAGCGATCTGGCTGAAGCACTGGCCGCCGAGCATGGCGTCACCAAAGCCGATGCCCGCAAGCTGGTCGATTCGGTCTTCGCGAACATCGCCGGCGCCGCGGCGAAGGGCGAGGAAATTTCGCTGAACGGGTTCGGCAAGTTCAAGGTCAAGGACCAGCCCGCCCGCGAAGGCCGCAATCCCTCGACCGGCGCGACGATCCAGATCGCCGCGTCGAAGAAGCTCGCCTTCACGCCTGCCAAGGCGGTCAAGGATCAGTTGAACGGCTGATCGTTCCGGCGCTCTGCGCGGAAAGCGCGGGCCGCCTCCCGTTAGGCACCATCAGGAAAGTATAGGTCCCTGCATCGATGACCGATGCAAGATCGTGGCGGCACTCTATATGCCAACGCCATGGACGACCTCGCCTCGCTCTTCGCTCGCATTGGCCGATCGGCGTTCCGATCGCGGTTCCGGTTGAACGCGAAGGAACAGGACTATCTGGCTGTGCGCGGCCTCGATACGTTCCTCGCCCATGGGCAAGACTTCATCGCCCAGCGGTTGGCGCCGGCCCTGCCGCTCAATGACGGCACACAGACGCCGATGCGTGGACATCCGGTCTTCGTGGCCCAGCATGCAACGGCAACCTGCTGCCGCACCTGCCTCGCCAAATGGCACGGAATTGGCGCCGGTCAGTGGCTGAGTGCCCAGGAACAGGGCTATTTCGTGGCAGTCATCAAGCATTGGCTTCGCGATCGCCAACCGTGACAGAAAAATGGCCCGATCATCGTTGGGATGACCGGGCCAGAAAGATGCCTCGTCAGCGAGAGCCTCGAACCTTCTCTGTGCCGAGTTCGTCGTCGACAATCGAACCAAAATCCTTGTCGGATAGGCTGCCGGCTTGCCCTTGCGCAATCTGCTTCTCCAAAAGCGCCTTAAGCTTGAGCCAGGGTTCATCATCCCCCGCGTCCACGGGAAAGAGGCGTTCGATCGCATATTGCTCGATCGTCTTTCCGTGCAACGCCACCAAAGCCTTCAGCCTCTGATGCTGCTGCTCGGTAAAATCTATCGTCAGGCGACGCATGGGCCCTCGCAAATCTCACCACAAACCCACACTCGTATAATATGGGTTTATGGTTACATCAGCCATCGAGGTTGGTCAGACGCACCATATAATGCGGCGAACGTCCCTGCCCGTGACCAAGATGGGTTCGGCAGGCGTCGACGATCCGCTCCCAGATATGCGCAGGCATGTCGTAATCGCTGCCTTCGCCGCTGAGGCTGGGATCGACCATGACGATCACGTCCGACCATTCATCTGGCTCGCCGCCGCGATGCCATGTGAATTTGGGCTGCGCACCGCCGAGCCAGTGCCTGAACGCCGGGTCGCGGAAATATTCCGGCGCATTAATCAGCAGGCTCCGGCCGATATGCGGGCGATCCGAAGGGTCATCCGCAGGCAGGGCAGCAGGCGACGTGGTGCTGGCGGTTGGGCGTTGCAGCGCTACGCGCAGGGCCTCGCCGGTGGACTGAATGTCGACCCGGTCGGCAAAGATGACGCAGCGTCCCCCGCCAAATTCACCCGGGCGCGCCCGTGAACAGGTGACAGCCCATTCGAAACTGACCGGCGCCTTGGCGAGCGAGACCTGGCAGCATCGCCGGACAAGTTCGGCGATGGGCCAGGGCTGGAAATCGACCGTGCCGGAAATCATGGGGGTCGAGACGGTCGGCTCCTCGAAGCTGTTTCCTCCGGTGAGGTCAGCCCCCAGGATCGGAAACGTCGCATCGTCGAATATGGTGAGGAAGCCACTCCAGGGGTCGTCGACACCCGATGGCGGGAATGCCTTCAGAAATTCCTGGCTCGGCGCGGGCGGCTCCAGTTCACAGTTCAGATCTTCTGCCGCGTTGAACGCCTCCTCCAGCAGCGCCATCTCGGCGTTGGTACAGCAGAAGGTGAAACAGCCGGAAACATAGGTATCGGCCATAGCGTCAGCCTTTTCCATCAATTAGAAGTGGGCGGGGGCGGCCGCAGCGCCGATCAGGTAGCGCAGCTTCGCCCATGCGGCATCCTCGCCTGCCCGGACGCCCCGGTTGAGGCCGCGGGCGTAGAGGCGGAAGGCAATGGCGGCCATTTCGGGCGACGCTTCGGCGGGGATGAATTCGAGGAAATTCTCCGCGTCATCGCGCAGCTCCAGCATGCCGCTGTGCCCGGCGATGCGCGTGAAGGCCACACGGGCAGAAGAATTGAGCTCCGCGAGCCGTGCATTGAAGCGTTCGATGAGCGGATCGTCGGGTATGGAAATGGTCATGGGATCGCTCCTCATGGGAGTGGGAACCGGCATTTTTAAAAGGGACATTCGTCCGGCGACATCAGCCGGGACCGGCATGGTCGGACGCGAGCCATGCGGCGGCGGCATCCTCGAGCGAATGGGTCAGGAACAGCCCGAAGCAAAATTGCTGGAAGCTGCTGTCGCCGCGCAAATCGGGCGTTCCGATCCTGGCTGCAAGGTCGATTTCAAACTGTTCAGGCGGTGTGACCCGTTCGGCAGGAACCCAGTTCGCCAAGTCATCGCTCTCAGCGCCGCACAGGTCGCAACTGGTACAGTCATAAATGCCCGACACATCCCATTGCTGGCTTAAGATATCCCAACGGACCGCCGCATCCCGAACGATCGACTCCGACCCGCAACGGGCGCAGACCGGCTTCAGCCGGCCCGCGAGCGGCGCCGGGTCGGGATCGTCCGGGTCGGGCGCGATATATTCGACGGTGAAGCTCAGCTCGGGTATCCGCACATCATGATAGGTGCTGGCCTCCGCAGCGGCATGGACCGCCGCCGAGACATCGGCGCCGTCGGGCACTTCGACATCGATGGTCTCGCTGGCATAGCATTCACCGGCGCTGAAATATTGGATGCGCACCGCAAAAAGGCGCGTGGAAACGGGCGTCGTCGCCATTGTGGTTCTCCTAAAAATGGTGAAGGGGCCGGCACGAACGTCCGGCCGGATAAGGTCAGCGGGCGCGTTCCATCAGCTTGCGCGCCTTGGATTCGAGGTCGAGGCGGCCATCCTGGTGCGGCCGGCTGCGGGCGATCGCGGTGATGCCCTGCACAAAATCATAGACCGAGGCGGGAGGATGGCCCTCTTCGGCCAGGACGGTCGCGATGATCTTCCCGGTCTCGGCCTTGGAGAAGCCTTCCTTGCGCAGAAAGGTCTCGCGATCCTCATCCTTGCGCGCGACGATTTTCGTGCGAGCGGCCGCAATGCCGTCGATGAAGGATCGGGGCGAACTCTGGGCAAAATGTTCGAGCGCCGGGGCTGCCTCATGCGCGAAGCGGTTGGCCGCGAATTTGGAGTGACGGATGTTGATTTCCTGGAAATTTTCTACGCCCCAGAGATTCCGGTTCTGACACACGGCGCGGAGATAGAAAGTCGCTATTCCAAGGGACTTGGATCCGACTTCCGAGTTCCAGGTGTAGAATCCGCGAAAGTAGAGGTCGGGTTCGCCATTGGGCAATCGGCCCGCCTCGATCGGGTGAAGATCGTCGACGAGAAACAGGAAGACATCGCGATCCGACGCATAGAGGGTGGTCGTGTCATGCGTGATGTCGACCATGGGGTTGTAGGTCGTCGCGCCCCAATCGAGCACGCCGGGCACCTTCCAGCGCGTGTCGCCGGTGCCGTTGCCCGCGATTTTCATCACCGCCGCGACCAGTTCATGATCCCAGATCCGGCCATAATCAGGACCCGTAACCGCGCGCAGTTCGCTGCGGCCATCGCTCGTCTGGAGCAGCTTCACATGTTCGCCCGAATGCGAGATCAGGCCATGCTGCAGATTGATGCCGGCGAGCGCGGCCGGAAGCTGGCGCAGATAGGCCGCCGGCGCGCCGACGAGGCTGCAGAGCTGGCCGAAGGACCAGTTGGTCGGCGCGACGGGCGCGTCATCACCCGGCATGATCAACGCCAGACGCTCGGGTTCGTCGCTGCGTGCTTCCACCCGGACGTTGCGGCTCTCGACGATCCGGGTGGTTGCGCGGTCGGCGCGCGTCCGAACGCTGTCGTAAAGCTCGCTAAGCGAGAGAAAGCGCTCGTCCTGCGGACGGCTGAACCATTCGGACGAGACGCGGGAGATGTTCGTTCCGCGCGAGATATCCACGCGATACGGGCGCGAAGCCACGCGATCGGTTGCGGTAATGGCAGTCATGGGAACCTCCAGGGCTTTGGGGATGGGCGAAATGTGGCGGGCCTCTGCCCCCGCATCGCCACCCCTCCCTTCCCCCTTTCCTCCTTGCCGCCGCGCGGGGCCGGGATCAGCGTCCCTGCTCTTCCGACACGGGAAGATCCTTGATTTCGATCCTGGTCGGGTCAGCGCCCAGATAGATGGTGATCATCCGGCCCTGCGGCACCAGCCAGCGCAGATGTTTGGAGACGACCGCGCCGCAACGGGTGATCAGCGCTTCATCGGCGTCGAGGAGCTGCTCTATCGCCAGTTGCCGCGCGTCGAGCAGGAAACGGTCGTGCTGGGTGTCCCAGCTATCGGCGTCACTATCCCGATGGGCCTCGAAGCAGATGGCTTCCAGCAGGTCGGTCAGGTCGTCGACGTCCATCGTGCAGGCCGGCGTCAGGAAAATCGCCGCGTCCTCGACCTCGAAGTCGAGGCAGCTATCATAGGAGATGAAGATATCGGCGGCCAAGCGGACGATCTTGTTCGCATCATCGGGGGTCGCGATGTGCAGGAGCGCCGTGATGCTGTCCGCGCGTCCTGAATTGAGATCGGGCCGGTCGTCGGTCTCGTCGAACAGATGCTCCTTCCCGTCTTGAACGATCAGGAACTCGCACGCTTCGATTTTTGGCAGCGCATCATACCAGGCATAGCCTGCAAACCCCGGTTCCGGTTCAACCAGCGGCGTGGAAAAATCGGGATTAGCCTTGAGCGCGCGCGACAAACATTGAGCAAAGTTGGGACTATGGCAGGGCGTGACAAGCGCGCCTTTAGCGTCAACCAGTCGGGCAGTCCCGGAACGCGTGCATTCTCCGGTCATCGCAGACCATTGCCGGAGCCGAGGCCGGGCTTCGGGCAATAGAACGCCGCGTTCCTTCGCCCGCAACCAGTCCTTACGCGAAAGGCAGTGGCCGTCGCGTTTCGCGATGGCCTTGAAGATCGCCGTCATAGAGGCGGCGCGCAATGCCTCCAGACCTGTATTCTCGATCATTTCCTTGCGCGCCGGAAGAACCAGCTGGAGCTGCGGCGCATCGATGATGTCGATCCCCACGGACCATTGGGCCGCGCGCCCACATTCGATCAGGCTGGGCAGTCGGCAGGGAACGGTGACGCCATGGAAGTTGATCCGGGGGACCTGATCAGAGAGCGTCTTCCCTGAAAACACGCCAATGCGGCAGCCAAGGGCGACCTCGATATGCTCGGCCTCCGCGAGCCAGTCCGCCCGATCCACGGGCTTGGCATTCAGCATAACCGGCAAGGGGTAATGGCGCGCCGCCGCGGCGACCGACCAGGACAAGGCCTTCTCCCAGGCGGGACATAGCTCGAAGGATATTTCGGTCCCCGAAGCGATGTTGCTCGTCTCGACGGCAATGGGTGCGCTGGATTCCCAGTCATCGGGGCCGATCACCATCTTCCAGCCCGTGGCATGGCGCGGCGACCAGGATCGGATCTCGACATGGCGGCCCGCCAGACTGAACATGCCCATGCCAGCGGGGTCTTCCCGGCGGACGACCTCATCGTCCCAGCCCGACTGCCCCAGCGTGATGAGATGGGCCGGATCGTCGATCCCGGTGCCGTCATCGGCGACGCAGAGCAGCGTTCGGCCGCCTTCCGTGACGGTTGTGATGGCAACCTGGCTGGCCGCCCCGCGCCACCCGTTCTGGAAAAGCTCATTCAGAACATCCAGCAGCGTCCCATTGAAAAGCCTGGTGATTCGGGTGATCGCCCCCTGCGAAACGGAGGTGGAAACGGTGGTCGAAAGGGTCATGAGGATTCTCCCGAAGAGCACAGCGATCAATCGCTGCGCCGATCCCCTTCCCCCTCCCTCCTGCCATGGTCAGGCAGCCCTCGGCGCCGGACCGGTCAGGACATTCCATCGCGTCCCCGTTCGCACCAACTGGTCGACGATGGATGATGCCCGATCCGCCGGTACGAACATCCGCGTCTTGTACTGGATGACCTCGGTGAAGCAGCCGATCGACTTCAGCCAGTCCCGCCGCGCAGCAGGGAAATCGCGAAGCTCCAGGCGACGGCTGTCGTTCACATGCACCCAGATGAGGCGTGCCGCCTCCATTCCCGGTACGGACACGCCGTCACTGTCCCGCGCGCCGGCGATCATCTCGGCGGGCGATAGGGTGATCGCCATATCGACGCCGAAGGATCGAATGACCTTCTCGACCCCGCTGGGCGAAATGATGCGACCGAGGATCGAATTGCCCTGGGCGTCCGTGACCCGCCAGACGCGCAGATCATCGTCGGGCAACCGGTTCCAGACGGGGAGCAGCAGCCCGGTCGCCATATTGATGGTTTCGATGTCGATCCGGGCGCGTGCCTCTTCGACCTCGGTGTTCCAGAACGCTTCAAATTCGTGGGCATCGATCGGCGCCCAATGGCTTTCCTTGAGGGCAACGTCCCTGATTCGCTCGCGACCCATGGGCCGCACCAGCTCCCACATGGTAATGGCATTGCCCTCTCCATCCATGATGCTCCAGCTCGGCCGTTGCAGCGCGACCCGGCCCGAACGTCCATTGCGGAGCCAGGAAACAGGCGCATGACCATGCTCGCGCATCAACTGGCCGTAGCCGGTCGCGCGCCGCCCATAATGAAGTTCCAGACGGCTGAGCCGCGTCTCCGCGCCGGTCACGGGATCGCGGCATAGGAGCTGTTCATCGAGGAGGATGGTCCGTTCGGTCTGAATCGTTTCCACGCCCACATCGAGGGTACCGGCCTCGCGCGCGGCGTCGATGCGCGCCTGGATAAGCGCCATATATTCCTCGAAGATGGCGTTCTGGGTTTCGATGCGCAGCGCCAGCAGCCGGTTCAGCCAGCGCTGGATCGGGGGAGGTCATCCACAAGGCCGCCGCCGTCCTTGTCGACGAGCTTGAGGCCCGTCGAGTCGACAAAGGCTTTGAACGACGTGCTGGTGAGCTTGCCCCGGTGGAGCAGATGATACCATTTGGACGAGCGCATCGCGGGCATAATCGCTCTCCAGATTGTCGGAAGGATCGAACAGATTTTGTCCGCCGGTCTGCCGCTGACCCCGGGTCAGGGCACCCAGACTGTCGAGACGCCGCGCGATCGTGCTGATGAACCGCCGTTCCCCCCGGCAATCGGTGGTGACCGGTCGGAAAACCGGGGCGCTCGCCTGGTTGGTGCGGTTGGAACGGCCCAGTCCCTGGATGGCGTTGGAAGCCCGCCAGCCCGGTTCAAGCAGGAAATGGATGCGGCGGCGATCCGCCGATTTCGAGTTGCGATCGGCATGGTAGCTGCGACCGGTGCCGCCGGCGTCGGAGAAGACGAGAATCCGCTTGGCGCCCGACATGAAGCTTTCGGCCTCGACCAGATTGCTGCGGCCACCCCGGCGTTCGACGCGCTGGTGCCCGGTTGCATCGTGGACCAGCCGCCGGGAGCGCCCGGTCACCTCGGCTATCCGGTCCGTCCCGAAATGACGAATGAGTTCGTCCAGCGCCAGGCGGATGGGCGGGAGCGAGCATAGCTGTTCGATCATCTCGTCCCGAAGCGCCAGCGCCTGCTGACAAAAGACGGGATTGCCTTGCTCGTCAATCATCAGCTCGGAGCGTTCGACATCGTCGCTTCCCCTGATGATCTTCATCATGCGAACGGGAAAAGCGGTCTTGAGGTAGTCGATCATCGCGGCCGATGGAGATAACTCAATATCGAGGTGCGCCCGCTCGTCCGCTGTCAGGCTCGCGAGACGGCGATCGAGCATCGCCTCTGCCGTCGTCACCAACTGCACGATGGCGTGATGCCCGGCTTCCACCTCCTGGGTGATCGCCGCGATCAGGCTCGGCACCTTCATGGCGATCAGGAGCTGGGCGAAGAATCGCTGTTTCGCGCTCTCGAACCGGGACAGGGCGGCGCCCTTGGCCTGAGCGTTGAGCGCCTTATCCGCCATGCGATCGACGATGTTGGTGAGCGCCAGCACCTCGTCGAGATTGGCATGGATCACCTGCCAACCGTCGGCATAGGCGTTATAGACCTCGATCTGCTCGGGGGTCAGGGGATGTTCGAGCGGGTCATATTCGACGCCGCTGAAGGTGAGCGCGCGAGCGGTGTAGAGGCCGAGCGCTTTGAGATCGCGCGCGACGATTTCCATCGCGGCGATCCCGCCCTTCTCGATCCCGCTCATGAAGGCGACGCGGTCATCGAATGAGGTGCCGGGGCCCCACAGGCCGAGACGAATGGCGTAGCAGAGATTGGCGGGATCGGTGGCGCCGGTCGCCGAGACATAGAGGATGCGGGCGCGCGGGCGTAGATTCTGGAGCCGGACCCCGGCAAGCCCCTGTTCCGATCCTTTCTGGGTGCCGAACTGGGTTTCCGTGCCTGCGGCATTGGCCATCTCATGGGCTTCATCGAAGCAGATGACCCCTTCGAAATCTTCCTCCAGCCAGGCGAGCAACTGGTACAGGCGCGATGCCTCGTCATGGCGCTGGGAGCGCAGCGTCGCATAGGTGAGGAAGATGATGCCGCTTTCCATCGCGATCGGGGCGCCGAAAGCAAAGGCATCGAGCGGCTGGATATCGATGGGCAAGCCGCCCAGCGCAGCCCAGTCTCGCCGGGCATCCTCGATCAGGGCGGCGCTCTTGGAGATCCAGACAGCCTTGCGGTGCCCGCGCGACCATTGGTCGAGGATGCAGCCAGCGACCTGCTGGCCCTTGCCGACGCCGGTGCCGTCGCCGATGAAGAAGCCCATGCGATAGGCCACGCCATTGGCATCGGGGGTTAGCAGCGTCCCCGGACCATTTGGGGCATGAAGGCCCGGAAGATCACGTTCGAACGCCTGGCCTGCATAGACGATCGTTTCGAGCTGGGCATCGGACAGGGCCGCCACCGCGCAGCGCGGCAGCATCGGGACATAGGTTGGACGCGGAGGGATGATCGACGACATCGCGATAGATTCAACAAGCTGGTCGGGGTGCGGCTTGGCATCGGGGATCTCCATCCGCGACAGACGCCAGGGCACGTAAATGCCGATCTGCTCGCCAGCGAGCAGCGGCGTTTCCCGGACGCTGTAGGAGAGTGGTTCGACCATCCCGTCGACGGCAATAATGGGGCGGGGCTTGGGCCGTGGCATCGGCGGGCGCGCGCCCGATGTGAAGAGCGGGCGAACGACCGCCTTTGCCGCAGGCGCGGTGATCCTTGGCTTCGCCTGATCAGGGGATGGTTCGGGCGGCAGTTCATCGGACAGGCGGGGTGGCAGCGACAGGATAGGCGGAAGCAGATCGTCGAGGCACTTCACGGTCAGCCGGTCGGGCCTGCCGGTCCAGCCCTTGTCATAGATGATCAACCGGACCTGGATACTCGTGCCATGTTTGGCGAAGGGACGGCCCTGGACCGTGATCTCGATCCGGGGCGGCACCAACGCCGCGACAGCCTCATAGCCGCTCCGCCCACTGCCATCATGGGCGAAAGCCGGGGACATGATGGCGACGCAGCGACCGCGAGGCGCGAGACGGGCCAAGGCCGATCGGAGGTGGCGTGCCCCGGCATGAGGGTCCCTTCCCCTGCCTTCGCTGCGCGCGAACGGAGGATTGATGAGGACGACGGTTGGCCGCTCGCCCGGAACAAGAAGATCATCGATATATTCGGCATCGTGGCGGGCGACCTCGCGGTTCAGCGCCTGGGCGAGCAGTCCGGCCCGGACAGGATCACGTTCGTTGAGCAGTAGCGACGCCCCGGCAAGCTTTGCGAACACCGCAAGCAGCCCGGTCCCCGCTGACGGTTCCAGCACGATGTCGCCCGGCGTGATGGCGGCAGCGAGACTTGCCAGATAGGCCAGCGGAGCGGGCGTCGAGAATTGTTGCATGTCGACCTGCTGCTCGGACCTGTTGGTCTGGGTCGGCAGCCGACCGAGCAAGTCGTTCAAAACCGCAAGCGCCTTGGCCGGAGTATTTCCCAGATCGATGGCGCCGTCCAGCAGGGCGACGACCTCCGCGATCTCGAGGGCATCATAAGCCTCGCGGAGCGACCAGGCGCCGCTGGCGTCACTCGCCCCGAAATGCATCGCCATGAGCCGGGACAGGCGCTGGCGGGTGATGGGCTGTCCGGACGCGATCAGGTCGGTGAGGGCTGTTACGACGGCGGCCAGCGTCCAGACCTTCTGGTCGAGCGGATCGGAACCGGCCTCAAGGGCCGCAAGAAGCGAACGGGTCATAGGGGAACTCCAGGAAAAGCGCGGCGATCAGCGCCGACACACGCCAATCCCACCCCCTTCCTCCTTCAGGACGGGGTCATGGCGAGCGGCAAAGGGCCGGAGCTGCGCGAACGCAGCCCCGACCCGGTCGGAGGTCAGGCGGCCTCGGAAAGCCCGTCGGCTTCGTCCGTTCCGCCTTGGTCGATGGTGTCGCTTTCAGACAGATGGTCATCGCCGTCGACGGCGCGGTTCGGTTCACCATCCGGATCGAACCGCATCGCCTCCGGCACCCAGGCGAGCGCCCTCTCCTTCACGGCGGCTTCGACGATGATCTGCCCGCCGAACAGCTTTTCCGCCGAGAGCGCGAGATCATGCTTCTTCGACGCGCCGTACCGGCTACGAAGCTCGATGCCGCCGACCTCATCAAAGTGATCGAGGATCATGTTCTTGCTCACCCGGTCGAAATAGCGGCGGGCGGTCGGGCGCCACCAGTCCGCCACCTTGATGTCGAGCTTCCGGCCGAGATGATCGAGCATCGCGCTGCCCGATCCGCCAGCCGGCACCGCGTGCAGGGTTCGCGCGATCGCCCAACCAAGCCAGGCGGCGCGGGCGTCCTCGTCCAGGGCGCAGAAGGCCTCGTAGCGATCGGTGATATCGGGCGAGTCAGCCCAACTCCGATCGAGGCCTGCCTCCAGTTCTTCCCATTGCTCTGCCGCCGGCGTGTCGCTCTCGAACCCGGGCACCCGCGAATAGGGTGCCGTGGCGCGCAGATCGCTCGGCAGATCATGGCGGAAGCCAAACGTAGCATCGACCATGAAAAAGGTGCCAAGGTCGAGCGCGAAATGGGGATCGCTGGCGACATGGACGCGGAGCAGTTCGGTCTTCATGATCGCCATCTCGTCAGCGAGACGCTGGCTGATGGGCGATCGCGAACTGGCTTCCTCGACCGGCTCTTCGTCCTGCTCCACATCTTCCGAAAGATCACCCTCGGTTTCGTCCACTTCAGGGTCGGGTTCCGGGATGGCGAAGAATTGCTCATGAAGGCGCGGCGTGCCGTCATGGCCGATCACCAGATAGGCGAGCGAGGCTGCCTTCTGATCCTCCGTAAGAACGGGCGGCCGCTCATTGAGCGCGTCATATTCCGCTTCCAGTGCCTGGATGACCTGCTGCTCCTCATCGGAATAGCCGTCTTCATCGGCATTCTCGGCGATCGCCTCGAGTTGCTGCTCGATCGCGCGCTGGCGATCTTCCTCTTCCGGGCTCAGCGGTACGGGCTCGCCCTCGATCTCGTCGAGCGCCATCACGTCCATATAGGGAACGCGTGTCTGAGAAACGATCCGCAGTTCGCCAAAGCCATTGCGGGCCTGGATTTCTTGCGCCGCCGCCTGCATCCGTTCGTCGGCAAGGCTTTCGAGGAGGTCGCTGTCGATCCAGTTCTCGTTTGCCGCGTCCGAAAAGAGGTCGCTGTCGATGCGGCCACCGGCTGCGACATAGGCGTCCCGGCCGACCAGCAGCGCCTTGGGGTCGCTGCCGCGGTAGAAGCCGGAAATCAGGCGCCGGCGAATTTCACCGCAGTTGTTCGCACCCCAGCCATCACCCAGTTCCTCGAACACGGCGGCCTGCCGTACCGTGTCACTGACGCTGGCATAGGCCTTTGCGACATCGAGTGTGATCTCGCCATCGGCAAGGGCTTCGAAGATGCTATCGGCAAGGCCCGCAAGCCGAAGCCTGCCCTGCACGAACCGCTCCGTCACACCGAAGCGCTTGGCGACATCGGCGGGCGTCTTCTTCTCGATTTCGATGATCGCCTGAAAAGCGCGACATTCCTCGGCGGGGGTCATATTGAGGCGCCGCAAATTTTCGATGAGGCTGATTTCGACCGCATCATTCTTGTCGGCCAGCACGAGGACCGGAACGGCATAATCGGCGTCGAGCTTGCCCTCCTCGATCAGCGCATGGACCTGCCTGAGGCGGCGGCCGCCCGCGGTGATCCTATATTCCCCCTTCTTGCGCGGGATGGCCAAGCCGACCAGATTCTGGATGATGCCCTTGGCGAGGATGCTGGTCTTGAGTTCTTCGTCGGCGACAGGATCAGTCCGCTTGCGGACGTTTGTCGGGGCGACGGTGAGCCTGGAGGCGGGAACGAAGATGATCTGTAGCTTCTGTGTCATGGACATTCTCCGGTGCGCGCCGCGCCCTGACCATCAAGCCGCAAGCCGCATCCTTTCCGCCTCCCCCTTTCCTCCTGCCTGCAGCATATCGTTCCAGTCGGTGAACGGTGCCGGCGGCCACAGGACAAGGATTTCCCGCCCCACGAGGGCGTAGCGCTCGCGCGCTCGATCGACCGCCCTGCGTCCGGCCCGATCATTGTCGGCAAGGAGGATCAGGCGAGTCACCTCCTCAGGGACCTCGATCCGGTCGAGCCGTTCCGCGCCCAGCGTTGCCCAGACCGGGACGCCCAGCAGCATGGAAGCGGATAGCGCGGTTTCGACACCCTCGGCCAATCCGAGCACGTCGATCGCAGGCGACAGGACCACTGCCCCGTGGCGCGGTCGGCCCAATGTCCGCTTGTGCCTGATCATGGGGGCCGGTCGCCCATCAAGCTGAAGGAAGATTCGAAGCACACCCAAAAATACCCGCCGATGCGTTACGGCCGCAAGGATCGCGGGGATGAAGCGAACCGACTTTCCAGCCCCGATCGGGGTGGCGGGATGATAGCGCAGCGCTGGTGATTGGCACGCAATTTTCCGGCGGTTCAGATACCGCTCTCCTGGCGTTCCGGCTAACGGCATCGATTGGTCCCAGAGGCGACGCGCGGCACGTTCCGTTGCTTTGGTTTCACCGATGGCGTGGTGGGGGATCGAAGGCATTGAGCTGATCGCAAAATGCTCCCGCCGCAGCGCCTGAAATATCTCGCTGATCGTGCAGCCGGCGAAGCATTTGAAGAGAAGCGCGGAGTCGCCAGCGCGAACGGAAAGGCTCGGGGTTTTGTCGTTATGCGCCGGGCACCTGCACATGCCGCTGCCGTTTGACCACTCGCCTCCGAACTTGCCAACGAGACGCGCCCCCATTGCATTCAGATCTGCATTCATGGAGATCCCCCGGGAAGGTCGTTGCTTGTGATCGCAACTGCCACAAGACCCCATCCTCTATGGGGCGCCAATCCCGTCCCCTTCCCTCTCCCTCCAATTGACAAAGCCTACAGTGACAATTCTCCCTTGTTGAGGTGGCGCGGATCGAAGGCCGGGACAACAACCGGTCCGTTGCGCCGGTGCAACGGCAAGTCATAAAAATGTCATGAAATCCCGTTTCGGACCGAAACCCACTATCATCGGGCGGTCGGCGCGATAGGCTCAGTTGTCCCGTAGAGCGAAGGATAAGCCGGTCGCAAGGACCGGCTGAGGGCAACAGCCAGGCGGTGAGCGGGACGGGCCATCGGTCATGCCGAGGCGCATAAAAACAGGCGGTGCCCAAAGATGGAAGGGCATCGTCCTGCCTGGAGAAGGCTGGCCAAAGGCGCCACCCCTTGTGAGGAGAACGCCCATGTATATCGGACCCAGACTGAGCGAATTTGTCGGCAATTGTCGGACGGTGGAAGACGAGCTTCTTTTGAAGGAATTGCTCGAGGACATCACCCCGTCCATCGGTTGCGAGCAATTCGCGCTTGTCAGCCACGTCGACCTTGTCGGCCCGCCGCGCGAGGCGATGATCATCATGAATTATGACGAGCGATGGGTCGAACGCTCGCTGCTCAGCAACTATTATGTCGACGATCCGGTCCATGCAGCCAGCACGCGCACGGTGACGGCCTTTCTCTGGAGCCTCATCCCCAAGATGATCAGCCTGACCCAGCGGCAGGCGCGCATCCTTGAAGAGGCGCGGCCGTTCGGCCTCGTCGAGGGCCTGACCGTTCCTGTCCATTCCCCGGGGGAATATCGCGGCACCTGTTCCTTCGGCGGTCGCAGGCCGATCGAACTCACGGCGGCGCTGCTGGGTACCGTGCAGCTTATCGGCATGTTCGCCTTCGAGGCGGCGCGCCGCCTCCAGCTCAAGCGCTGGGGGATCATGGCCGACGGACAGGCAGTCCCTACCCTCAGCCCTCGCCAGCTCGACTGCATCGCGCTGGTTGCCTGCGGCAAGACGGACAGGGAGATCGGGATCATCCTCGGCCTCTCACAGCATACGGTGCGCGACTATGTCGACGACGCGATGCGCCGCTATGACGTCTACAAGCGCACGGAACTCGTGGTGCGCGCCCTGTTCGACGGGCAGATCTGTTACCGGACACTCTTCCGCTCCTGAAATGGGCCCAACGCTACCGACACAATCGGCATCGGCCCGGCCGATGCCGATCTTTCGCTGATTCTCGCATAGCCTCCGGCAGTCCCAGGCGGGCGTGGATGCCTGGCAGCAAGACGTAGGAACCGTCCTTGGCGATTGCCCTATGACACGCCGCGCTGCCGACGCTCGACGCCCCATGGGCTTGTGGCAATGATGCCGCCCGCTTCAGCCGGCCGCCACCCCCCTTTTTCGAGGAATGTCCGCCCCGTCCCATCTGCGCGAAATTCGATTCGCACCAAAGTAACAGCAGATAGGGAGCCGATATGACCCATATGATTGAGGGCAGCCGCGGGCAGGAGCATGCGGTCCTGCGATCGATGTACGCGGCGCGCAAGAGCGTCTTTGTGGACCTTCTAGGCTGGGACGTCCCGGTCCTGGATGGTCAATTTGAGATCGACCAGTTTGACGGGCCGCAGACTCTCTATCTGATTGCGGCAGAGCCTGACGGCACGCATCTGGGATCGATGCGGCTGCTGCCCACCAGCGGTCCGACGCTGCTCGGCGACATCTTCGATTTCCTGTGCGACGACGCCCCGCCGTCGAAAGACACTGTTTGGGAGATTTCCCGCTTCTGCCTTTCGCGGGAGCTGCGTGCCGCCCAGCGGCGGCAGGTCCGCAACCGGCTGGTGACGATGGCGGCCCGGTTCGCGCTCGACAATGGCATCGCCAGCTATTGCTGCATCGCCGACATGCCCTGGTTCAGCCAGATCCTTTCCTTCGGGTGGGAATGCCGCCCGCTCGGCCTTCCACAGCTGCTGCCCTGCGGCATGACCGGGGCGATGGAAATCCACATCGACAGAGACACGCCGGCCCGCATGGCACAGGCCGGCGTCTGGCACGAGGCACCCGTGCATTTCGCGGCCGCTGCGGCGGCCTGAGGAGAAGCGACCATGGCAAATTTACCCGACCTTGCCCCGCTCGCCGATCTTTATGCGGGCGCCCTGTTCGACCAGGGCTATTGCATCATTCCCGCCGCCCTGCCCGCTTCATCCGCTCTGGCACTCGCCGAAGATCTTGAAGCGGACTTCGTCCAGGCCGCGTCTTCCACCGGTCCTTTCTACGGCAACGACACCAAGCGTTTCGGCAGCCTGCTCAGGCGATCGCCGCATGCCGCGGATTTTGTCAGGCATGCGCTGGTCCTCGCCATCGTCCGGCAAATCCTTGGACCATGGTGCGACCATGTCGCGCTCAATCTGACCCAGGCGATCGAACTGATGCCCGGCTCGATCGACCAGGTTCCGCACCGTGACCAGGATATGTGGCCTTGCAGCCGCCTTGTCGATCCGCGTCTGGGCGTCGAATTTCTGGTCAATGTGATGTGGCCTTTCACGCCCTATACGAGGGCGAATGGTGCCACGCGGCTTTGGCCGGGCAGCCATCGGCGGCAGGAGGAGGCGCTGCTCGAACCCGATGCCGCGATCGTCGCGGCCATTGAGCCGGGCTCGGCCCTGCTGTTCCTGGGATCCACTCTCCATGCTGGCGGCGCCAATATGACCGCCAATCCGCGCCGGGGCATGATCGTCAGCTATGCGCTCGGTTGGCTCAAACCCTATGAATTGCAGTGGCTGGCCTATCCGCCGGAGATCGCGAGAGATTTCGACCCGGACCTTGCCGACTTGGTCGGTTATCGCATCCACCGCCCAAATCTGGGCAATTATGAAGGGCGCTGTCCCTCGATGATGCTTCGAAATCCCCATCCCAATGCCGGAGCCATCGATGCACTGGGTGACGAGCAGCATGCGCTGATCGAGGCCTATCGGCGCGACGCGCAAGCGTCTCCCTTCACCCCGGCCTGATGGGAGGCCAAGCCATGAACATGTCCGTGAAAGCTGAGACGACCGAACCGGTTCCCCTCGATCAGGAACTGAGGCCGGACCGGGCTTGCATTTGTCGGGCCTTGATCGAGGAGCGCCGACTGGTTCGCAATGGTTTCGGGCCGCTTTGCACCAATGCCAATTGGGATATGCTGCTTGCCCTGTATATCGCGGACATCGAAGGCTGTGCCGTTTATCAGTCAGCCCTTTGCCTGTCCGCCGGGATTCCGGATTCCAGCGCGCATCGCTGGACCGCCAAGCTGGCCGTTCTGGGAGTACTCGACCGGCAGCTTGACGATAGGGACAAGCGCCGAATCATCGTCACGATGACGAACGAAACCCGCCTCGCGCTGGACGGCATTATGGATGGCCTTGCGCGATGGGGCCAGTAACCAGAGAGTTGCGTCGCCGCCGCGCATCCCATATGATGCGTGATGACAGATGCGATAGGAATAGGGTCATGCGTACGACGCTGGTCATTGACGATGATGTGATGGAAGCCGCGCGCGCCATCGCCGAACATCAAAACCGCTCGATCGGGCAGGTCGTTTCCGATCTTGCCCGGCGGTCGCTCCGCGCGCCCGAAGCTGCACGCAGTCGCAACGGCATCGCGCTCCTCGCCGCCAAGCCGGGCGTGGTCGTCACACCCGAAATCGTCAATGCGCTGCGAGACGAGGCCCCGTGACCTATCTTCTCGACGTCAATGTGCTGGTTGCGCTGATCGATCCCAACCATGTCGCCCATGACGCCGCCCACCACTGGTTCGAGACCATCGGTGCCAGAGCGTGGGCGACCTGTCCCATTACGGAGAACGGGGTCATCCGCATCGTCGGCAACGTCAAATATCCTTCGACACCGGGCTCGCCGGCCGAAGTCGCGCGCATCGTCGCGCAGATGCGGGAACTGCCGGGCCATGTCTTCTGGGCGGACGACATCAGTCTGCTCGGCGACGAGCGTATCGATCCAAGCCAGTTGCTCACGTCGGCGCAGGTGACCGACACCTATCTCCTGGCCCTGGCGGTCGCGCACGAAGGCAAACTCGCAACCTTCGATCGGCGGCTTTCGCCCAAGGCCGTCACCGCCAGCAAGGCCGCCCTCCACCTCATTGGACATCAGTGATGCGCACGGACCTGGATCATCTTCCCGCCGCCAAGCAGCGCGAGCTTGAGGAGGTCGTCCGCATGCTGTTCGCGGATTTCCGCGAGGCGACGGAGAATGCCACCGGCCGGAAGAAATCGGCGCGGATTCTCAAGATCATCCTGTTCGGCTCCTATGCGAGGGGCGACTGGGTCGACGCGCCGTTCGACGCCAACCAGTACAAGTCCGACATGGACATATTGGTAATCGTCAACCAGAAGGAGATGACCGACGTCGCGGCCTATTGGTCCGTGGCCGAGCAGCGACTGATTGACGCCTATCTTATCGAACGGCGGATCAAGACGCCGGTCCATTTCATCGTTCATTCGCTCCAGCAGGTGAACCAGGGCCTGTCGCATGGGCGCGTCTTCTTCATGGAGATCGCCGAGCAAGGTATCGCCCTTTACGATGCCGATGGCCGCGAGCTCGCCAAGCCCAAGCCGAAGACGCCGCAGCAGGCCTATGAGGCCGCGCAGGAGTATTTTGACGAGTATTTCGGCGAGGCAATGCAGTGTTTCGAAGTCGCGAAATTTGGTATCGAAAAATCGTTCGTTAAGAAGGCAGCCTTTGACCTTCATCAAACCACTGAGAGATTGTATCAGGCAATTTTGCTGACACTCACATTTTATACACCATACGATCACAATATCGCATTTCTACGGGTCCAAGCTGAAGGCCGGAATCCGTCGCTGTTCGACGTCTGGCCACGCGGCTCGCGCAAGGAGCGAGCAATGTTTCAAAAGCTCAAGGACGCCTATGTGAAGGCGCGCTACTCGCGGCATTACCAGATTTCCCTTGAAGAACTGAACTGGCTGGCCGAACGGATCGAACTTCTCGGGCGAAAGACGCATGAAATTTGCTTGAAGCATATCACAGCGTTGCGGGAGAATGCCGATTCCAGCAGCTCATTCCCCTTGCCCGCTGTAGAGGTGCTGGATTCATCCGAAAAGAGCGGATCCAGCAGGATAAATTGAGGTCCGAAAAGCGGCAGACCTGGGACATTGTGCTCTGTCCGGTCTTGAGCTTCAGGGTGAGGAAAGCGGACGTTCCCTGCGTAACCTAACGGCGGGTTTGCCCCCTGCGCTGGAGCCGATTGGTTACGTCCGGACCTAAGGCATAAAGTCCCCAACCGCGCATGCTCGATACCGAACCCCGCCAGTGGGAGGAAGTAGGCGTGCAATCAGGCGCGGACGCGCACCTGCTGGCGGAGGCGCTCATACAGCCCCACTTCGGCTTCATGCGAGATTTCGACCGCGACCGCGAAACTCTGCTGTCCAACGTCACCGGCCCAGCCACCTGCACAACGGACAACCAAATAGTAGACGTTGCCGTAACCGCTCACATCGCGAGCGAAACTGACCGAAGCGCTTTGGAGGCTCGATTTCTCCCGCGCCGTCGACGACGGACTGAGATTGCAGTTATTGCGGTTTGCCATCTCAGGGATCGGCCCGTCCGCTTGAGTGCGTCGGCGATAGTGGTCGAAGATTTCTTCAGGCGTGCACCCGCGTATAAGCCGAAAACTCATGGAGACGCCGTTATAGTCGAGCCGGCTATGCCGAACCGGCGGATCATAGGCGAGGCTCACCCGAATCGTGCGGCGGCCACGCTCCGTTTGAAAAGGCCGCGGAATCGGAATCTGGTACACCGCGAAATGGTCGATCGTCAGTTCGTCTTCGGCATAGAAGACCACTCGATTGTCATCGGAGTAGGAAGCCATTTCGGCATCCACCATCCCATAGCCGCACTGCGCGCGCGTCGGTGCTTCGCCGAGCGTCGCAAGCCGGCGCGTGGCTTCTGCAGGGATAGTGGCGCTTCCAGCCAACAACGCGCGCACCAGATTGGCTGACGAATTAGGAAAGCGCCCGAGGATCTGACTCGCCTTATAGGCAACCAGAGGTGCTGCGTGAGATGTGCCAGACCGCGTTGCGAACAGGCGGTCGACCGGCCGATGGTGAAGCGACAGAACGCCCGCTTCCGGTCGCACTTCCCCGCCTTGCAGACGATTCGTCGTACCGTCGTAAATCAGTGTTCCACCAAAATCCGTAAAATCGGGTTTGATGGCCCCGCGCACGCCTGGGCCTGTTCGTGAGAATGGAGATGGCTCCAGGCGCTCGGTAATCGGGCGAATGCCGACGACACCTCCCGCCGCCGCCGGAAGGCCATTGCCGTTGGCCAGCGCGCCCACCGTGACGATGTTCATCGCGCCCGCCGGCTCGCAAAGTCGGTTTGCAGGCTCTGCGAGATAGGTTGGATATTCGGTGACCGCCTCTTCCACGCGCAAATGGCTGCGCGGCTGCCGATTACCGGCAGAGACGATGATGACCACGTCCAGTTCGCGGACAAGCTCGTCCAGGGTCTGTGCCCAGACGCCCACTTTTGTGCCCTCGATCAGCTTAGTGCGGTCGCCGAGAGAAATGACGAATATCCGGCAACCAAACTCCTCGTTGAGCTGCGTAATCGCCTCGCGCATCAGACGGGGAATGAGACGGCTGTTGGGAAAGCGGCCGGTCGCATCAACGACCTTGGCGGAGCACAGACGGGCATTGCGGACGAGCGCGCCATTTCCGATCTGCGCCCGCAGGTCTCCGAACGTCGCAATGCCGCCTACAAAGGTGCCGTGTCCCCATTCGTCAGCTGTGCCCAGGGTTGGCGGTACGCCTATGGCGCCCGCGATGATATCCTCGATCAGAGGGTGGTCGTTCACGCCGCTATCGATAATCCCGATGAGAGGGGCATCTTCGGCGAGTTCTTCTACAGGCGGCAGATCTCCGATGGCCAGATCATCTGTATCTCCCGCCAGAAAATCCGGTTCCGGCGGGAAGTCGATCTCGGCAATCTCTTCGATCGAAAGCAGGGACCGCACGACACGGCCGTCGCAGCTAAGCCGAACCATCGTGATGTTCGGGCCAACGTGGCGGTCAAGTTCTTCAGCGCCTAGCGCCTCGGCGTAGGAAACGATGTCATCGAGCTTGCGCTCGCGCACATCACGCCGGCCAAGATCCCAAAGCTCCAGATCGACGATGTAGGCCGTATCAGGCTGGAAGTCGTCCGCCTCCACGAGACCCGCTTCGCGCGCGCGCAGGCCGATGCGATCGCGCGGCGCCACAGCAGTGATACCTTCGACGTTGGCAATGAAGCCCGAATAAGAGGGGTTCAACTGCCCTGCCGGCGTGCCTGCACCATAGGTGGCAAGTTTGCGCCGGAAATCTGTCAGTTCTTCGCTCGACGCGAACAGAACCAGCGAGCGATCCTCGTCGCTGGAAAGCACGGTCAAGCCGACCTTCGCCCATTCCTCCTCCAGCAACGGCCCGCTCATATTAACCCGAAGGATTAACGCGGGATCGACTGCGTCAGGCCGTCGACGCTGGCGTTGCTCCGCAACTGCCTGATCGAGTTCCGTCCCAAGCCTGCGGCTATGGCCGCCTGGCTCGCGGATCGGCGGCGGGCCACCGCCGCCGGTCTTGCGCCGCGGCATCCGCTCAGGCAGCCGAACAAGCTGCAGATGGTCGTAGCGGGCCATGCAGTCCGAATCAGGCTGATGTCATGCGCCGAGTCCGACGCTGCCGCCGTTGCTCGTCGGCGACAGCATCCTTGAAGTCCGAACTAGAGACCTCCTTGCGACGATCAATGATCGCGGCCTTGATCGCCTGCACGCAGATACGATCCAGTTCTGCGTAGGAATGGCCCTGAAGCACATCCAGATGATCAGCGGGGTCGAATGCGATCGCCACATTCTTGAATTTCATCTTCAGGAAGCGGGCAACCATTCGCTGATCCGGGCGGTCAAACCAGACGACCTCGTCGAACCGGCGCCAAATTGCCGCGTCGAGCGCATGATCGAGGTTGGTCGCGGCAACCAGATAGCCCTTCGGCTGGATCCGATCGATGAAGATCAAGAGGCTGTTCACGACCCGGCGCAGCTCATTGTGCTCGCCATCCTCATCCCGCGCCCGCGCGATTGCGTCGAACTCGTCGAAAAAGAGGACTGATGGCTGTTTGCGCGCGAACTCGAAAATCTTGCGGATGTTGGTCGCCGTCTCTCCAAGATAGGAAGAAATGAGACGGTCCAGCTTGACGACATAGAGCGGCAAGCCAAGCTCCGCGGCGAAAATCTCCGCGCACAGTGTCTTGCCGCATCCTGGCGGGCCGCAGAACAGCATCTTGGACTGCACCGACAGTCCCCGGCGGCGGATTTCCTCGCCACGGCGAAACTCCTCCAGCAGTCCCTGGAAGATGCGCGTATTCTCAGCCGAGAGGATGATATCCTGCTTGTTATGGCTCGGCTCAACGAGTTCGATGAAGTCGCCTGCCGCCTCCGGAAAGGGAATCAGCGACGCAAGTGCCTTGGGCCGGCTCGCCTTGGGCGGCGCGACTTCCAGCGAACGGCGGAGCGATCGGGCGAGAACCTTGTTGTTCTTCGCTTCCTCCTCCGTGATGATCTGCTCGGCAACCGCCCGAAACTCATCGTCTCGGCCGTAGCTCGCCAGCAGTTTTTTCATCAGCTCGCCGCGCGCCATCTCACCCTTGCCAGAAAATCGGTCCCCGAAATTGGACAATAGCGGAATCACCAGATTTCGCCATATGTTCGCGATCCCGCCGCGTGATTTTTGTCCAAGCGGGAAGCTCAACCATGCCGGTTCGAGTGCGAGATTCCATAGAGCCCCTTCTTAGAGAAGCTGAGGAATCGAATCGGCGCGATCGATCACATAACCAATCGTCTCCTTCGCCTCATTTGTGAGCGTGTGCCCCTCAAATTCATAGGCGAGCCCGTCCTTCAGGCGACCGACATGCCTGCCATGGGCAGGTAGCAGAGCCCCATCCATGCCCTCGAGCCTAACATAAATTGTCCGATCCACTTGCCGAACGGTGCCATGTCGCTTGAAGCCAGGACCGCGCTGGGCAGAAGGTATCCGCCACTCCACCTCATCATGCGCTATGACCGGCCGCACAGGGGTCGGTGCCTTTTTCGAGAGGCGTTGCGCCTCTGCAACCACGATGATCTGATCGACCTGTTTGACCGTGGTAATTTCGATGGGCTTGATCGTGAGGCCGCTGATGACGACGGCCTGCACCGTCTTGTTCGCGATAGCTTTGCGGTAGGCTTTGAGCAGATCGGTAAACAGCGCGCTGAATTCAGACGGGTCGCTCGCAAAGCCGAGGTGCACAATCTCGGCAAGGTGCGTCATGAAGGCGGGCAAAATGTCGGAACCTAGTTGCAGGAGGCCGGCGACTTCGGCTGCGTCCCTCAATCGCGCCCAATAGCTGCCAGTGCCGCTATCGACGATAACAAGGTCGCGAGCGCTCTCGCCATTTGCACGGCACCAAGCGCGGAACGCCTTGTTATGGGCCTTGAGCAGATCAGCTGCGACATTCGCGCTGATCGTTCCGCGGATCTCGACCAGCAATCCCGGTTCGCCGCGGGCATCCTCCAACGCGGTAAGCGCCACTCCGTCATCCCCCCAAATCTACTCGAAAAGTTCAATCTGACGCGATGCTAGGGAAATGACAATGTGAGGCAATACCGGCCGGCCAGTGGCGCGATCGACACTCATGCCACCTCCGCAGAGTCGGCGATCGCGCGTGGCCATGCCGATGCAGTCTCGTTCGGCCAGCCGTTCATCGCCAACCCGGATCGTTCGCAGCGCCTTTTTGAAAATGCGCCGCTCAATTCGACGGACAGGAATACCTTCTATGGCGGCGATGGCCGGGGATATGTCGATTATCCGACCCAGCAGTCATAGGTGGCTCACCGCAGAGGGCATCGGACCAACACAATATCTTGAAGGTCCAGGCTGTCGCGCATGTTCAGGGGCGTGGGCGTTGTCGGTCGTTCGACGTCGCTCACGCCCTTTGCCTTTCCCGCTATCTCGGTCGGCGCTGTCAGGTCGCCGATCTGGCGGTTCCCGTGGGCCCAATGCCTTGATCGCAGGGGCCACCGAGCGTCACGCACTATAGGTCAGACGCGGCGGGCTGTCGGCCTCGCCAGGCAAAGCGGTATCAGCGGACGCATCGGCTGCCAGCGCCTTTGGCACCGTGGCGAACGGATGCTCGATGAAGTGCTGGTTCATGGCGTCGGCAATGGCCTTTTCCTTCCCGTCGCGCGCAAGCGCGAGAACCGCTTTTCCATCCATCCACCCGATCGGGGCCTTTACCCGTCTTTCCCGCTCGGCCTCGAGCTTCGCCAGGGCATCGGGCGCGATCGAGCCGCTGGTCCAGATCTCGTATCGCTGTTCCGCCTCGCGCAGCGTATGGTGATGCGCATAGTGGGCGCGGAACACCGGGATCTTCGCGAGCCAGTCATCGACATCTTCGAGGCTCAATGTGCCACCCGGTCCCTTCCCTTTGCACTCGATCGCCGTCACGCGGCTATTGTGCGCCGTGATCGCCTGGACATCGATGTCTTTGCTCTTGCCGCTCTTTGGGTCCTTGGCCCTGATGCCCATGTCGATCGAAACGGCGTTCCTGCGCGCGAGATAGCCGGCCATCAGTTCGAACAGGATGCCGCGCAGGTTCCCATTGCGGCCTTCGATGTCGAAGAGATTGTCGAGCAGGAAGTTCAGCCGATCCGGGCTGGACGACGCGTAGCGCGCTGCGTCCTTGAGGACTTCGCATAATGAGGCGATCGCCGCCCCGACCTTTCTGCCGAACAGATCCTTTGGCGTGGCAAGCATCACGCCGGCGGCATGCCCGGCCGTCAGTGCCTCGCCCGTGAAACCCTCGGCGATGATGATCGCCAAAACCCCGACGTCCTTCAGCGTAGACTTGAGGACGCGTGCCTTTCGGATGAAATATTGGATCTCCTGGACCGTGAGAATGCCCTCGGCGAACGCATCGGCCACGACGAAGCCCGGCTTGGAGCCAGCCCCCTGCAATGGCAGGAGATAGCTCGGTCCGGCCAGGTCGAAGGCGAACGGGCCAATCGGTCGCAACTCGTCGTCGCCCCTGATCCGGATCGAATTGTAGCTGGCCATGCCGATCTTACGACACCATTCACGCACGCCATCCAAAGTGATCCGCTCGGTCAGGTCGCGCGCACGCATCACGGCGGACGTGCCATAGGCGAGAGACCCGGCAAGTTCGTAACAACGCCCGTCGTCGGCATCGTGCACTTCCTTGATGAAGCTCGCCGCGATCAGGCGCTTCGCGACTGCATCGACATGCAGTTGCCCCTTGCGCGGTGACACGGTCGCTCCGCTGATCACCGCAAACTGATCTGAGGGAAGACGGCCACCCCGAGCGATGAACCCATCAATCGCCGCCGCATAGACCGAGTTGGTCTCGCGCAGGTCGCGCAGGAAGTTCTGCCAGAAGCGCTCGCCGTTCCGATCTTTCGCCAGATAGAGAAAGGCTTCCCGCTTCGGCAGCAAAGCAACAGGGAAGCGCAGGACGGGCTTGGAAGCGCGCGACACACGTTGCCGGGCCGCGACCGGCGAGAGGCCAGACGCCACCAGAGCCTCCACGATCAGCGACGAGCGGGATGGACCGTGGTCGGAAAGGAACTGCGCAACAGTGGTCATTTCCGCATGTCACACTGCTTAATTTATTAATACAACTACCTTCAGACGAGGCGCGTCGCGCTTGTGTTTACAGTCTCAGTAATTTCAATAGGTTATAATGCATTTCCCAGCGGTATTTCGTCGGCTCATGTCACAAAGCCCCTAGATCAGCTATCTTCGCCGTGCTTTTGAACGCGGAAAATATGTCTCCGTCGACCTTCGTCACTCTGCCGATTCGGCATCCCCGGCTGACGATGTCGTGCGGTTGCGCGCCCAGCGTTCGCGGTGGAAGGACCAGCGCACCGTTCCCTCTCTGGCACCTGCGCAGGACTGACGCGCAGGCGCGCCGCATTTGGGGCAATCACGGCTCCACGCCCTTATCCTGGCTTCATACATCCGCCCGCTGGGATCTGGTCGCCAATCATCCGGTTCCGCAGCGCCAGCGGCGATATCGCGCTTTTGCTGCGCGATCTGTTCGATGCTCTTGCGGCGATGCCTGCGCTTTGGGCGGTCCATATCGCACTCAGTCGGGATCGGCCGCGAACGCCTTTTCCACGCGCTTGAAAAAGGCGGATCGGTTGAAGCTCAATTTCTGATTGAGCGGCATTTCGGCCGCGACCTTGAACATCGCGCCGCTAATCTCACTCTCTCCCGGATTGTCGGGTGCAGCCCTGATATAGGTCTGGGCATCGTCAAGTGCGGCCATTTCATTGAGCGCCATGATCCGCAGCAAAATGGGCTGAAGCTTTCCTTTGGGAAACTGATCGCGGATTGCAATTGCGGCTCGGTTGAGCGGGGTGTCGGTCAGTTCAATCCGCTGAACATCCCCGTCATCCATCCGGAGATTGACGCCCATACCCTTCACGCCCGACTGCGGTATCGCCCCGGTTGCGGCATTACCACCAACGGCATAAGCAAAGAGCAACTCGTCCACCGTAACCGTTTCGACATGAGGCAGTTTCGTCATTGCGCCAGGTTGCCCGCTCGATCATTCGCGACTGCACCGGCAATGATAGCCGGCCGATCTTCCAAGGCGTTTTTCAACTCAGCGGGCTGACGATCCATCTGTTCGCGCTCTTCCTGTTTCGATCCGGTCGAAGCTAATCGATCGCGCGAAAGCGTCAAATCAGTTCTTCGATATCCAAGCGCGAAATCCGTGGAGCAGCAGGGGATAAGTTTCGCGTCGGTGGGTATGTCCGTATTCGCACAATTACGGAATTTCCTACTTATGTAGCCTTCGGGCAAACGCGATGGGGCCGGGCCGCCTCGGGCCGCCTGACGGCGCCCCGATCCACGGATTGGCGCGGACACGCAAGTCCGTGCCAATCCGTGGATCAGTAAAGGCGCAATTGTGCAGGTCCGTGCCTGCACATCTCCTGAAGACCGGCATTACGGACCGTTATCGACGGCTCAATTCGCCTGACCGTGCAGCCGGGCCAAATCTCGGATCGCGTCCGCCACCGATCCGTCAGCCGCCTCCAGTCCCTGCGCCCGGTTGAAAGTGTCGATCTCCAATTCCTTCAGGCCAAAATATTCGTGGTGATAGTTGCCCTTGGCGCTTCCCGGCACGACCGTGAACTTAACCAGCACATCGCCGCTGGTCTGAACCGTCGTTCTGAGCAGATGATGGTCCCAGACGTCGAAATTGGGGTGGACGAGCCGGTAATTTGCGCCCGTGTCCGCTGGGCCTGCGCCCTGCGCATCGATCACAAAAGCCACGCAATCCTTCTTGAACTGCATGTTGCAGCGCTTGCACGAGACGGACAGGTTCCATGGCGCGAAGGTGAAGGGCTTATACAGGCTCTTGGGGAGGATATGCTCCCGGTCGATCATAAAATAGCCGCCGCCCTGAAGGATGGCGCGGCAATAGCAGCATTGCTGCTTGTGCCGCGCCATATGGTAGGAAAGGATACGCTGCTTGGCGCTCTTCATCGCGTCCTTGTGGGCGGCAGGCACCTTGTCCCATGGACTTTCCTCCAGCATCGCCGCAGCGATCGCGGCTTCCTCTTCGGCGCTGAATTTGAAATCGCTTAACGCAGGCAAATAGGCATCGACCATCAGGATACGCCGCTCCCGGCGCTGAGCTTCTTATCGAGGTCGTCCACCAGCTTCGAGACCGCCTCCAGAAACGCTTCCTGTTTCCGGTCGAAACTGGCCTCTTTCATAGCTGCGATAAGGTCAAGAACTTCCGCCTTCGTCGTATCGCCAGCCTCGAACCGCGAGACCGCGCCTACTAGCTCCTCGCTCACGAAATGGCTGACCGGCGTGACCACCTCGAACGCCTTCCACAGCATCTCCTCGATGCTGCCACCGGCCGCAGCGGTGTCAAGCTTGAGGAGCTTGGGGCGCGCATTCTCGACCTGAAAGACCGATATCATGCCCGGATTCTGGGCGATCGCTCCGGTCACGACGAGTGGCGCATGAGTGGCCACGACGATGGCGGCATCGCGATAGCGCAGGGTTGTCAGTACCGTGTCGATATATTCGCGCTGCCAGTTGGGGTGGAGACTGTTCTCCGGCTCGTCGACGATCACCACCCCATCGTCGATGACGTTAGCGACCAGGAAGATCATCGACGACATGAGTGACAGTTCGCCCGAACTTGCCCGGTGCAATTCGATCGTCCGACCGTCAACGTCGCGCTCCAGATAGACATCGATGCCGCGCACCACCCGGTCCCGGCGCAGATCGCGCTCGAACGACAGCAAAGCCTGCACATCATCCGCGCGGTAGGAAAAACGCGTACCGGAGGAAGCTGCATCGATCCAGAATATGTCCGAGAACGCTCCCCGCTCGATATTGTCGACGAGATTTCGATACACATCATTCTCGTAATAGACGGTGGACCGCTTACGGTCGCCGCGTTTGCCCGGCTTCACCCGGAAGCCGAACTGCGGCCTGTAATGGCAATATTCGAGCACGGATCCGATCTGGTAGAAGCGTGAGTCCATCTCGGCGAAGGTCATCTGGACGCAGCGTTTTATGATCGAGATCGGCGAATTGAAGCCTTTGCCCGCCGAGATGCGTTCGACGCCCCGCAAGCCGCTGAATCGATCATAGGCCGTGTTGGAGATGATGGCGACCTTGCGATAGTGTCGGTTGCGTTGCGCGAGGTCGAACAGGAACCTGCTCTTTCCCGCGCCGTTCGGTCCGACAAGGATCGCGACCCGCTCGTCCTTTCGCATACCCTCTTCAAGACCGAGTTCAGAATATAGCATCGCGCGTTGCCCCGCATTTCCGACGTCATCGGTTCATCACGGCATCGTGCCGAGAAATCAACCAGCAGCCACGCATGCCGACCGTTCGCGCAATGGAGCCGGCGCGCTCAATTTTCGACGCCGGTGCGATCTCGCCGAAACAAGGCTTGAAATAGCTCTGCCGACACGGCAATATCGACTTTGCTCTTGGTAGGAGCACGCTACCCGCCGTTGCGAAGCTGTTGACAGCACTACTCTATGACATTCGGTCTCGATCAACACATTGTTCGGACCTGTGAAGTGGTTGGCGGGTAACACTTCGTTGCAGGTCGGGAGAATGATGATGTTGAATCCTGATACCCGTCCCTCGTCCATCGAGGGCATCAAACGACTTGCAACCCAGATCAAAAAGACTGTGGGCATCCCGCATCATGAGGCGCTCGATCTTGCGTCGAGAGCGGCCTCATTTCAGAGTTTCCCGCTCGCCCACAAGGCATTGGTGCGGCCGGCGGAGGGCTATCCACGCTTCCAGCTCTTCCTCACATTCTACTGGACCGATCGCGAGACCTATCGGCGCGGCCGTGAAACGCTAGAAATCTGGCTGTCCCAGCCGCTGCTCGACCTGTGTAGCAAGGCCGAAATGAAGATGGTGAGCGGTCTTGCGAACATGCGTCTGGTCGCGCCCGATCATCTCGTGACGGACATGATGGGGCAGAGCCAGGAGTTCGCGCGAGGTCAAATCCTCAAATCGGTCCGCGCGCTGAGATTCATGGAGGCCACCGGCCTGCGCCCGTGCGACCATGAGCCGTCACGCAAAGCCAAGGCGTCGCTCTCCGAAGAGTTGCCGGATCACGACCACGACAGTGACTGGTATGATCCGGTCTCCGGTCACTATGTCATGATCGACGAGCCTTATAGCCGCCCGGTCGTTTCGAGCGAACGTGCAGCATGGGCACGCGTCAATGGCTGGCACATCGAAGCGGCGCGTTGGCCCGGTATCTATTTCCCCAACCGATGCGCCTTTTTCGTGGCGGCCAATGCCAATGCCGGTTTCGACTTCTCCGCGCTGATGGACCGGATCAACGCGATCCCGGTTATCACCGACAACTGGTTCGGCATCTCGGCGCGTGGCCACGCGCTATTCGTCAGTCCGGCAGCGCAAACGCCGCAGGACCGCCGCCGCGCCAAGGCGAAGGCGCTGGTCGTGGCCCGTCCATCGAAGACGACCACGCCTTATTTTGGCATGTGGGGACATGCGAAGCGCCGACCCAACGGCACGCCAGGCCTGGAGGCGCATCAGGTCATGGGGCGGATGATCAAGGCCGTGCTGCATTCCCGGCACAAACCATGGGCGGTAAACAGGCGGATGGACAAGGTCCGCTCGACGCTTGAGGACTGGCTGAACTATGAGCTGGAGCAAGGCGATCTCGACGGGCCGGAATTCTTCGACGTCTACTATAATGACCTGCTGGATGGCGACCCCTTCGAGTTGCTCGCGCAATCGAGCGAAGGCGTCGCCTATCTGTTGCTTGAGCTGAAGCGCAAGCTGGAGTCAGTCTATCCCATATGCGCACCGCGCGCGGCGATGATGTCCAGGATCGACGTGTCAGTGCGAATTGTCTGCGATGACTTCGCGCACGAAAGCCCTTCGTTTAGGGGTGACCCCAGTCTTCGGCGTGACGAACGCACAGGGTAGCTTAGTCGCTGGTCGAGCTGCTAAGACGCGTCCCGCCGCGACGGGTATTTCGACTCCCTCATGAGCTTCAGGGCTATATGAAACCATTGCCCGTCACAACGCTCAGTTGCTATGATGTTCCGTGCCCGTTGCCGCAGATCTAGGAGGATCGAGCGCCGGGCGCTGAGGGGGGATCGAAACGTTGAACGAGATCGTAGCACTTGCCATACATGACCTCGATCGCCGCGATGGCGTCTATAAGGTCCAAGCCGCCGACAAGCAGCTTAATGTCACGCCGACGACGCAGCGGCTGATCGACGAACTGTACGACCTTTACAACCGTCGGGCGTCGAAGTCGCACGGCAAGTTCACGACTGCGGAGGGTTATCCGACGCAGGCGCAGGTGCGCGACTACGTGGCGGATCCGCAGAAGGATTTCCTGAGCCTCACATCGCGGATGATGGAGACGCTGCGCAATCAGGCGCAGGCGCGGTCTGCGTCGACTGGCGGGCACGTCCTGTTCGCGCACTTCCGTCGCGAAACGCGCGACTATCTGCTCGTCGCCATCATCACCGACAAGCTCAGCGCCGCGCTGACCTCGCAGCGCGACGTGCAGGACGTGCGGCATCTAGACTTGGACGGCTTCCGCTTCGCGGGGCGCATCAACTTGACAGCCTGGTCGAACGGCGAGGAACGCTACATCAGCTTTCTCAAGGGAAAGGGCGATGTGTCGGCGTATTTCCAGCACTTCCTCGGCTGCGATTCCGTCGTTCAGGATCGGGTGGACACGTCGAACCTCGTCACTGCACTGAAGGAGTTCGTGGCCGAGACCAAGATGCCCGAGAAGGAGGGCAACGAGTTTCTCGGCAAGGCCAAGGCGATCTGCGAGCGCGCGTCCCGCGCGCGTGAGGAAATCGAGTTCGACGCGCTCGCGAATGAGCTGATGCCGAAGGATCCCAAGAAACTGGCCGACCATCTCGCCCACACCGATCGGGGGTTGAGCGACCGGTTCGTCCCGGACCGGCGCGCTCTCGCATCGCTCGTGCGGTTCCGGGGTGGCACGAAGCAGTGGAAGGTCGAGTTCGACCGCGACGCGGTCAGTAACCGCTCGGTGATCTACGACGCCGGCGCGAACACGCTCACGCTGACGGGGCTGCCCGACGACCTCGTCGAGCAGCTGAAGTCCGAAGGCCTCGGCAATGGCTGACGTCGGCTTCGCCGACCTCGTCGAGATATACAGACGCACGCGCTTCGATGGGAACGGCGGCGGCATACTAACCGTGGCCAACTCGGGGATCGCCGCGATCTTGCGTTCGATCGAGGCGGACCAGTCCCTGTATGATCTGACGCAGGTCAGCCTGGTCGAGCCGGGCGAGCCGGTGGTCGGCTCGCAGGTCGCCATCAACGTGGCCCCGCCGAACCTCAAGCTGGGCATACTCGCCGACACGTTTGAGAAGTTGTTCTTGGCGCCGGACGCGGCGTTCGCGGAGCCGGTCAGCTACTTCGTTATCGACTGCAGCTATGCCAGCGGCGATGCCCCGGCGCCTCCGTTACTCCTCGCCTATCGTGCAATGCTGACCGTCACCGCGCAACTCAAGGAGGCCGCTTCCTATGTGATCGAGCTTCAGCGCGAGCTCGTGTTCATCGGCACCGAGAGCGTGGTCGTGCCGATCAGGTTCAGGGAGGCGGATCTCACGCCTTCCCTGATAGGCGCAGCAGGTCGGCTTGAGACCTTGTTCGCTGACCCGCTCCACGCCCAGGAGAAAGCTGAACTGCTGGGGGCAGCCGTGATCGAGCTGGCGGGCGGTCAGCGGATCGATCGCCGCTTCCAGTTCATCGTCTCGAACCTGGAGCGTGTCTGCGACGAGGTCGAGAAGGGTTACCGTCTCTTCGTGTCGAGCTTCTCGTATTCGAAGATCCGGAAGGAGATCGAGACCGCGCGGCTCGACTACATCAACAAGATCCACAAGACGATCGTGGACATACAAGGGCAGCTGCTGGGCATTCCCGTCGCAACGATCGTCGTCGCATCGCAGCTGAAGCTCTCAAAGGGCTGCGGTACCGAGTTCTGGACGAATTGCGCCGTGCTGCTCGGAGCGTGGATATTCATCGGCTTGCTTTGGCTGGCTGTCAGGAACCAGTGGCACACGCTGTCGATGCTGGCCGGAGAGATTACGGGACAACGGGTCAGGCTCGGCGACGATTACGCAACCCTGAGCGGCGATTTCGTCGACGTCTTCGACGATCTCGACGCGAGGATAAAATGGCACCGCCAGGTGCTGGTCGGGGTAAGCGGGCTGGCGCTCGCCGGCGCCGTGCTAGCGACTGTCGGCTTCCTCATGCTGACGGAGAGCGGTTCGGCACGTTGCCTTGTCGGTGGCTGAACGAGCCGCAGAAAGGTCGGCGGATCAGAACAGCTTGTTGAAGGCGGCAGGCGAGCTGTCGAGCAGCCGACGTAGCATCTGGATCGCGTAGAACATGTCCAGTGACGCCTGAGCCGGGAGTAACCGTGGTCTGGTGGCCGCCTTGCGCGGCGCGTGTGCGATAGGCTGATTGCCGCTCTTTTTCGGGAGCGGTGATGTCGGACGATAGCGAGGCGGATGGAGCGAGCAGTCATACGAGCGGTCGTATGAGCACTCGGATCGAGGTTGTTGGCCGGGTATCTGGCCGGCGGCGCTGGACGGTGGAGCAGAAGCTGGCGATCCTGCGCGACGCCTTTGGTTCGGATGGATCGGTTCGCGATGCCTGCGAGCGTCATGAGGTTGGCAGCGGCCAGATTTACACATGGCGTCGGCAAGCGATGTCGGGTGAGTTGACCGGGATACAGCCGCCGACGCTGCCCTCATTTGCAGAAGTTGAGGTGGTCGCGCCGCGGGCGCCGTCCATGCTGCCAGCAGAACCTGTGCCCCACTGTGGCCAGATCGGGATCGAGTTGCCGTCAGGTGTCCGTCTGACCGTGGATGCGGCGGTCGACGGCGACGCGCTGGCCCGTGTGCTCACGGCCCTGGCTGCCAGATGATCCCTTTGCCATCATCAACCCGGATATTCCTGGCCTGCGGCGCGACCGATATGCGCAAGGGGTTCGACGGACTGGCGGTGATGGCGCAGCAGGTTCTTGAGCAGAGCCCGCATTCGGGTGCGCTGTTCGCCTTTCGCGGTAAGCGCGGCGATCTGGTCAAGCTGCTCTGGTATGATGGTCAGGGCCTGTGCCTGTTCTCCAAGCGGATGGACCGGGGCAAGTTCGTCTGGCCGACGACCAAGATGGGCAAGGTGACCCTCAGCGCGGCCCAGTTGTCGATGCTGCTGGAGGGGATTGACTGGCGCCGCCCGGAGCGGACGGCAGCGCCATTGCTGGCCGGATAAGCGGCAGATTACCGCTGTTTTTGTGGTGCAAGGCGGCGCTTTATGCTAGCAGTTCGCCGTGTCGGACGCTGCTTCTCCAACCCTCGACAAGGACGCCCGGATCGCCGAGCTGGAAGCGGCCTTGGCGGCGCGCGACAGCCTCATTGCGATGCTGCGCGTCCAGCTTGCCCAGCTTCGCCGCATGACCTTCGGCCAGTCGTCCGAGAAGCTGTCCCTGCAAATCGAGCAGCTGGAACTAGCGCTGGAAGAGTTGGAGGGCGAAGCCGAGCTTGCCGACGTCCGCCAGCCCTGCGTCGACCGGGGTGACCGGCCCACACCGATCAGGTCGTTGCCGACGCATTTGCCGCGCGAGGAGCATCGGATCGAACCGGCGGCCGGCACCTGCACCTGTCCCGATTGCGGTGGCGCGCTGCGCCCGCTCGGCGAGGATAGCGACGAGATGCTCGATGTGCTGCCCGTGCAATGGCGCGTCATGCGCACCGTGCGCCCCAAGTATAGCTGCCGGACCTGCGAGAAGATCGTCCAGGCGCCGGCACCGCCCAAGGCGATTGCGCGCGTCAAGGCGAGTTTCGCCACGCTGGCGCATGTGGTGGTGAACAAGTTCGATCATCATCTGCCGCTCTACCGCCAGGCCGAGATGATGGCCGCACAGGGGATTGAGATCGATCGCTCGACGCTCGCCGGTTGGGCGGGACAGGCTGCCGCGCTGCTCGATCCCATCGTTGCCCGCATCCGCGAGGAAGGGCTCAGGGCCGACAAGCTCCATGCCGACGATACGCCGGTCCCGATGCTCCACCCCGGTAGGGGTAGAACGGCCACGGCACGGTTGTGGACCTATGTCGTCGATGACCGGGCCTCGGGAGCCGCCGGCCCGGCGCTGGTCTGGTACAAGTTCACGCCCGACCGCAGCGGCATCCATCCGCAGACCGAGCTCAAGAGCTTCACTGGCCTGCTGCAAGCCGACGGCTATGCCGGCTACGACAAGCTCTACGAGGGCGGCAGGGTAAGGGAAGTCGCCTGCTGGGCGCATTTCCGGCGCAAGATATTCGAGAACCACGCCACCAGCCCGACGCCGCTGACCACGGATCTGCTGGAGCGGATCGCACAGCTTTACGCCCGAGAGGCCGATATTCGAGGGCAACCGCCCGATCTCCGGCGCCAGCATCGGCAACGGCACAGCAAGCCGCTGATCGATGACCTGCGCACAGCCATCGACGACGCGCTGCGCCGCCTGTCGCCCAAGTCGGCCATGGCCAAGGCCCTCGTCTATGGCCGCAAGCGCTGGACGGCGCTGACCCGCTTCCTCGACGATGGCCGCGCCGAGATCGACAACAACATCGCGGAACGTGCGATCCGCTCCATTGCGATCGGCCGCAAGAACTGGCTGTTCGCCGGCTCAAAGGCCGGGGGCGAGCGCGCCGCCGCCCTCTATTCCGTCATCGAGACGTGCAAGCTCAATGGCGTGGAGCCGCAGGCCTATATCGCCGATGTCATCGCCAGGATCGCCAGCGACTGGCCAGCCTCGCGTTGGGACGAACTCATGCCCTGGAACTGGACAGCCGCAAGCTCGCCCCTATGCATGGCAGCATGACCGACCAGATCGCGCGGATTCGCGTCAGCCTCATCGATACCGAGCCCGAGATTTGGCGAAGGGTCGATGTGCCTCTCGAAGCCAGCCTCAAAATGCTCCACGACGTCATCCAGGGCGCCATGGGCTGGATGGATTATCATCTCTGGGAGTTCGAAGCCGGCGACAAGCGCTATGGCCTGCCGCACAAGGAATGGCCGGACGAAAGCTTGTCCGCAGCAAAGACCGTCAAGCTCAAGACCTTGCTCGATCGCGGCGTTCGCCAGTTCCTTTATACCTACGACATGGGCGACAACTGGGAGCACCTCATCATCGTCGAAGCTGTCGAGGACGGTCAGCCGGGCATAAAATATCCGCGCTATGTCGAGGGCGAACGACGCGCTCCGCCCGAAGATGTCGGCGGCACGCCCGGGTTCGAGAATTTCCTCGAAGCCATCGCCAACCCCAAACATCCCGAGCATGCCGAAGCCACGGAATGGCACCTCGGCTGCTATGGCCACGCCTTCGACCCCGCCAGCTTCGATGAACCCACGGCAAAACTCCGCATCGGCGACATCGCCAAACGCCGCGCCGCCGGCAAGGTTGCCTTCGCCAAACGAAAATCAGCCTGACAAGACGGCTCCCACGCCACGCTTACAGCCGGGAAAACGATCACCTTGTAGTTCGGCACCCGTCGTATCCAGCGTAAACGTCACGAGCTCCACGCCGTGAACGGTGCGGAGCGCTTTCAGCCGGCTGGTCGACAGCTGCCGGAAAAGCGGAACGTCTGCTGCTGGGGATCGAAAATCGGGCGCTGAGTGTCCGACAAGGGTCGATCATTCCCAAATGCTGTAGCACTCGCGAGAGGGCGCGACGCCACGCGCGCCGCACCCTCAATCTTCACGATTTGGTGGCCGCAGCCTCAGTCGAATCGCCTTCAGCCTTGAGATGCGCGGAAGCTGCGTTCATGGCCGACTTCAACGACTTTGGCTTGCCGGATGGCTTCGGCTTCACCGCATCGGCAGCCACGCTCTTCCGAGGCGCATCTTTCGTTTTTGCAGGGGTGGTTTCAACCGACCCCAGACCAGCCTGCTGCTCAGCAACTGCCTTGGCCGCCGGAGCCGGCTTTGCATCCGTCGGCGCCGCGATCGACAATCGCTTGCGAGATGCTTTTGCAGCTGCCGCGGAATTCTTCGCTTCCGGCTTCGCCGGACTGGGCCCTGCTGCCATCTTCGCCGGGCTTGAAGCCGACTTGACCTTGCTCGCTTTGCCTTGCCCAGCGTCAGCCGGAGCGTTTTCAGATGTGGGCGCGACGCCGGGCACGGCAGCCTCGACTGCGGAGACAGGTTTCTTCCGGGCTACGCTCTCATCAGGTTTCGCGGCAGCGGCCGCTGGTCTCCTACCAAGCCCCAGCTTTTCAGCGACGGCGCGGCGTGCTTCGGAATAAGCGGGCGCCACCATTGGATAGGATTTGGGGAGCTTGTACCGTTCGCGATACTGCTCCGGCGTCAAACCATGCTGCGCCAGATGCCGCTTCAAAGTCTTGTAGGGCTTCCCGTCGATCAGGCTCAAAATGAAATCAGCAGATGCGAGACTTTTGCGCACCGAGATGGCAGGCGTGAAGGTCGGCGCCTGCTGCTCCGGTATGTTGGAGGCCGGACTTTCCGCCAAGGCAGCCCGCGTCGACTTGATCAGTTCCGCCAGACTATCGCTCGGCACGCTATTGTTGGAGACGAAGGCGCTCAACAGCTGGACGGTGAGGGTAGTGAATTCATTCGGTGTATCATCGGCCATCTTTGCGAACCCTGGTGCTGGAGAAGGACAACCCGTCTACTGCGGCCACCTGCAGAAAATGTAAATGCCGTGACGAGATCAGACCGTTCAAATTCAATGTAACCGCCGGTCGAGCGTGGTCGAACCAAGATTGGAATTCCGAACCGTTGAACCTCGATTGACCGATCACAGAATTCGACCAGCTCAACGACTTGAAATCGGCTTGCACACAATGCATCATCCATCGGCCGGTCGGAAAATGCTGACAGCCTTCCGGTAGGATTTCCCTGTCAGGCATCAATACGTCCGCCCTGCGCGCCGGACGGTCGGAACGGATGCGCCAGCATCGTTCCAGACACACCTAGCCCCTTCACCCCCGATTTTCGGGGCGTTGATGCTGTCGGCCGCATGGCCAGGTGTTTCGTGTCCCGTTCCTCCCCCGCCTCCATCCCAGACGAGCGCTATTGCGCCGACCAGCCCGAGAGCATGCGCGAGCGCACGAGGGTCGTCATTCCGTTGACGGATGGAGAAATGGACGCGTCCGTTCTCGCGCAGACATACCGCGCGCAAGCACCGAGCCTGCTGCGCTACTTCAAGCGCAAGACCAGAAATATCGACGATGCAACCGACCTGATGCAGGAAGCTTTTGCCAGGCTGATCGCCCAGATGCGGAAAACTCCCCTCGCCCACCCCGCATCCTACCTCCAGCGCATAGCGCGCAACCTCCTTGTCGATCGCATTCGCCTGTCTAAGCGGGAGGAAGCCGCTCTTGGCTGGCGGACGGCGGAAGCTTTCGAGGTCAGCGTCGCGCCGGAACAAGCTCTGGCCATCGAAGGCGAAGATGCGCTGCGGCTGTACCGCCAGGCTGTGGATGCCCTTCCCCAGAAAACCCGTCAGGTCTTTATCATGCAGCGCGCGCAGGGCATGACCTACAAACAGATAGCCGAGCAACTTGGCATCTCAATCCCGACGGTCCAATATCATTTCGGGCGCGCGCTCGCGCAAATTGCTCAGGCTTTGGATGGTGACGATGTCCGATAAGCCTTCAGCCGTGCTGCGCGAGGAAGCAGCCGCTTGGTTCGCGGCCATGCGTGGACCTGCCGCGCAGGACCGGAAAATCGAGTTCGAAGCCTGGCTAGCCGCCAGCTCGGCAAACCGCGCCGCTTATGCCCGAATTGGCGAGATCTACAGCCTTGGCAAGGGAATGGAATTTGATCTCGGTCCGGTACCTCCGGACCGCCGCTATCGGGCGCGGCGGCTGACCGCTACGGTGGCGGTATTGTGCCTCCTTGTCGGCTCCATCGCCTGGTTCATCGCAAAACCTGTCGATCCCGGTCAGGATTCCCAAGAGCCCCTTCCCATGGCGCAGGCCGGTGATCACGCCAATATGGTCCAGACCGAGATCGGCGAAATCCGTCGTATCGCCCTGGCTGACGGCTCGACGCTCACCCTCGACACGAACAGCCGCGTCACGATCGCCTTCACGCCGACCTCCAGGATATTGCATCTCCAACAGGGGAAAGCGCGCTTCGACGTCGCGCACGAAAGCCGTCCCTTCCAGGTCATGGCCGGAACCATGACGGTCACCGCGCACGGCACCATTTTCGATGTGAGCGCGCTCCCCAACGATCGCTATCATGTCCATCTGCTGCGCGGTTCCATCGAGGTCAGCGAGGCCAATCGGACGGGGGCCATCCGCCCAGTGGCGAAAATGCTGTCTCCAGGCGAGGCTGCGGAGACCGGCCCGGCGGGACTGCATCTGGTCGGCCATGCCGCGACCGAGCCCGCCTGCGACGACTGGCCGGCCGCCTTGCGCACATTCGACAGGATTGCGGTGGGAGATCTGATCACGGAAGCGAACAGATATTCCCGTACGAAGATCCGCATCGCTGATGCCGATGTCGCGGCATTGAACGCATCGGGTACGTTCAGGATCGACGACACCCGGCGCCTCGCAAGCAATCTTGCTGTCCTTCTCGATCTTCGCGTCCGGGACGAGGCGGACGGCTCGATCAGCATCGTCAGCCAATAAATTTTCGGCCCGATCGCCGCCGTCTCATAAATCGGCCAAATCGACCGTGGTCCCCGTCATGCGCCCACAAGGGCGCGCGACATGAACAGGGGGACTTTACGTGCGACAGATTTTTCATGGCCTCGCGTCATCCATGGTCAGCATCGCCGCCGTCGCGGCGGCGAGCTATGCCCCTATCGCCATCTCGCAAACCGACGAAAAGTCCGACCTCCATATAGACGCCCAGGATCTGGCGGCCTCGCTTCAGGCGCTGGCGACCGCAACCGGACGGGAGATCCTGTTCCGGTCGGAGTCTGTCGCCGGCAAGAGGGCGACCGCCCTTGAGGGGCGCTTCTCGCCCGCCGAAGCATTGACCATCCTTCTCAAGGAGAGCGGCCTTCACTATCGCGAAAACGGGAAGAGTTTCGTGATCGTGGGGCGATCGGAAGCATCGACGGCGCTAGGTGACGGGGCTGACGATGCAAACACCCTCTTCGTCACGGGCTCACGCATTCGTGGAGCGGATGCGCCTGGATCGAGCGTCATTCGTATCGATCGAAAGGCAATCGGCGAAAGCGGCTATGCATCCGCGCAGCAAATCCTTCAGTCGATCCCCCAAGCCTATGGCGGCGGCGCGAACGAGACGACCAGTGGCGCGACCGGCGCCAGTGGCGCGAACCTCAATTCCTCCTATGGATCCTCGATCAATCTGCGCGGCCTTGGCCCCGCCTCGACGCTCGTTCTGCTGAACGGCAATCGCCCGGCGCTTGGCGGTTCGGGCGGCGTGTTCGCCGATATCTCGATGCTGCCGGTCAGCGCGATCGAACGGATCGAGGTCCTGCCCGACGGCGCGTCGGCCATCTATGGATCGGACGCCGTGGCGGGCGTCGTCAATCTCATCACCCGCAGGGATTACGAGGGGGCCGAGACCGCGCTGCGCTACGGCACGGCGGACGGCGATTTCTCGGAAATTCAGGCCAGCCAGATCGTCGGCACGAAATGGCGCTCAGGCCGCGCTGTCCTTGCCGTCGAATATTATCGGCGCGGCAGTCTTGCCGCTTCGGACCGGGACTATGCGACACAGGATCTGCGCCGCTGGGGCGGTAGCGACTATCGCGCCCAGTTCGCCAACCCGGGCAACATCGTGGCGGGCGGACAGACCTATGCAATCCCCGCGGGTCAGGATGGTACGTCGCTTGTCGCTTCCGATCTTGTCACCGGCACGCTCAACCGGCACGACGGATGGGAGCAAGCCGACCTCCTGCCCCGCCAGACCCGCTATTCCGCCTATGGCCGGGTCGAACAGGATGTCACGGACCGACTGACCGTCGATGTCGAGGGCCTGTACGCGCGGCGGACTTTCTCCCGGCGCGTCAATCCGGCGGGCTATCAGTCCTCCGTCACGATCACGCCCGACAATCCCTATTATGTCGACCCGATCGGAACGGGCCGGGCGATCAGCGTGCGCTATGACTTCACCGATGAACTTGGGCCGCGCACCGATCAGGGCAAGGTCGAAGGGCTGGGCTTCAATGCCGGCGGCACGCTCAGGCTTGGCGGCTGGTCGATCGACCTTCGTGGCACCTATGGCCGGCAGACCGAGAATTTCGGGACGATCAACCTTCCCAATACCGCCCGGCTGGTGGTGGCCGGGGCGAGCAGCGATCCGGCAATCGCCCTCAACCTGTTCGGGGATGGCCAGAATAACAGCGCTTCGGTGCTCGACTATATTCGGGGATCGACGCAGTCGCGGTTCCGGTCGACCATCTGGTCGGGTGCGGTGCGGGGCGATGGTCCGCTGATCGATCTTCCCGGCGGCCAAGCGCGTCTCGCCCTGGGCGCAGAGCATCGCGACGAGCGCTTCACATCGCGCACCCTGTCCGATCAGAGCCGGCTTGAACCATTTATTTCAACGTCCGGGACGCAGGGCGCTCGCAATATCGAGGCCGTCTACGGGGAATTCTTCGTTCCGATCATCGGGGAGGAGAACACCCTGCCTGCGATCCAGTCGCTCAGCGTCTCCTCGGCTGTCAGGCACGAGAAATATAATGACTTCGGCACGACCACGAACCCCAAATTCGGGCTATCCTGGAAGCCCGTCACAGGGCTTGAGTTCAAGGGCAGCTTCGGCACCTCCTTCCGGGCGCCGGGCTTTGTCGAACTGCGCCAGACCCCGGATTCCGATGTTTTCTTCATCTATCCCGTCAGCGACCCGCTCTCACCCACCGGCACCAGCAACGTCATGTATTATCGCGGCAACAAGACCGGCATGCAGCCCGAGAAGGCCCGCACCTTTACGCTGGGTTTCGTGCTCGAGCCGGAAATGCTTCCCGGGCTGCGCCTCGCGTCCACCTATTTCGATATCCGCTACAAGGACCAGATCGTCGATCTTACCTCGGCCTTGCTCCAGATGCTGAACAATCGCGCAACCTATGCCGCGCTCATCAACGACAATCCGTCGCTCGAGATGCTGCAAAACTATATCAACTCACCCAACTTCATTGACTATTTCGGCCTCGAGGCCGCCGATGTCGATATATTCATCGACGCGCGGACGCAAAATCTCGCCGTGACCCGGCAGAAGGGAATCGATTTCGAGGCCCAATACCGCTTCCCGGCGGGCGGCGGTGAAGCGCGGTTCGGGTTCGACGGTACCTATCTTTTCCGCTTCACGCGCGCGGCGAGCGCATTGGCGCCTGCCATCGACATATTGAACAGCATCAACAATCCGGTTGACCTTCGCCTGCGCGGCCATGGCGGCTGGACGTCGGGTTCCTTTTCGGCGCTCGCCAGCGTCAATTATGTGTGCGGCTATGAAAATACCATCGTCAGCCCGGCCGAGCATGTCGACGCGTGGACGACGGTCGATGCGCAGATCGGCTACCGCTTCGAGGCCAAGGGAGGCGCGCTGCACGGGGTCAGCCTCGCGCTCAGCGCGACCAATCTGTTCGACAAGGATCCGCCCTATGCCGCCTTCTCGTTCAACGGCATCACCGCTGTCGGCTACGATCCGCAAAATGCCAGTCCACTGGGCAGGGTTGTCTCTCTCCAGTTGACCAAGGCCTGGTGAGATGCGCCGCCAACGCCGGAACATCCTCGCTGCCCTGTTGGCGGCCACGGGCGCCCTGCCGTCCGGTGCCGCCGCGCTCTGCTCCGCGCCGCCGACACGGGCGGTGCAGAGCGCCAATGCGGTTTCCGATGTCAGTCCCGAAGATATCCTTGGTCTGTGGGACTTTGGCGATGGCGGATCAAGCCCGCTCAATGCATCCCACATCGCCCTGTCGCCGAACGGGAGCCAGGTGGCGCTGCAGATGCGCCGCGCGGATGCCGCGACCAACCGCTATTGCATGGCGCTGCTGATCATCGACAGGAGCGGAAAGAAGGCGCCGATCGTTGCGGACGAGGGCGGTGATTTCATCAAGGCGCGCTTCTCCAACCGCCGCCTTGCCGGCTTTCCGATCGGCCTGCCCATGCCGCTCACGCCGCGATGGTCCCCGGAGGGAAATCGCATCGCCTATGTACGACGCGACGGGGATCAGACACGGCTGTGGATCGCCCAAGCGAACGAGAGCGGAGCAACGCCCGTCACATCAGGCGACCTGCCGATTATTGATCTCCAATGGTCAGCCGATGGAAGGCGCATCTATCTGGCTGCCGACACGAACAGGGTGGAGGCCGAAAAAGCCATCGAACAGGAAGGGATGTCGGGCTTTCGCTATGATTATCGGACCTGGCAGGCGGCCCGCGCCCTTCCCTTTCCGCCCGGCCGCTATCCGCCCGCCTATTACGAAGTCGATCCCGGCACGGGGGAAATGTCGCCTCTGGAGGCTGGCGTAGCAAAACAGGCCTTCGGTTCGCAACTTCCGGGCATCCCAGCCATGTCCAGCCTTGCTACGGTCAGCGAGGGGGGAACGGCAAAAGCCTGGGCGGAGCGGGCGCAGCCGGATCAAGTCCGTTCGCCATCAAGAGTCCATGCGCTGGTGGATGGACATGAGGTCGCCTGCCAAAGCGACGTCTGCGTCGGTGAACTGATCGGCATCTGGTGGACAGCGCCGGGCGAACTGCTGTTCCTGCGCACGGAGGGGCCGGCCGACAGGAGCCGCCTCGCGCTCTACAAATGGCATCCTCGAAAGGGACAGCCCGCCCTGCTTCTACGCACGGAAGATCTCATTCTCGGCTGCCAAGCCGCAAACCGCGAATTGCTGTGCGGCTATGAACGCAGCCTCGATCCGCGCCGGCTGGTCGCAATCTCCGCGAAAAACGGGTCGATATCGACCGTCTACGAACCCAATCCCGATTTCGGCCGCCATCGCTTTGGTCGGGTGGAACGGCTCACCTGGCGATTTGAGGGCGGCGAGGCCTTCGGGGATCTCGTCCTGCCCCCCGGTTACAGCGGAGGCGCGAAGCTCCCCCTTGTCGTCGTCCAATATAGCAGCCGCGGCTTCCTGCGCGGTGGCACGGGCGACGAATATCCTATCCTGCCCCTCGCGGCCGCCGGATTTGCGGTCCTGAGTTTCCAGAGACCGACAGACTATGCGAGCCGGCTCCCCGCCAGGGATCAGGCCGAGTTCAGCCGGCACAATGTCGAAGGCTGGGCGGACCGACGCCATGTCCTTGCAGCCCTGGAGGCGGGAGTCTCGCAACTCGTTCGGCGAGGGTTGGTCGATTCACGGCGTATCGGTATCACGGGCCTGAGCGACGGCGCCTCGACCGTCCAGTTCGCGCTCCTCAACTCGACGATGTTCCGCGCCGCGGCCGTCAGTTCCTGCTGCGAGGATGCCAGTAACTACAACAGCGCCGGCGAGGAATATTATCGCGATCTCGTCAACTGGGGCTATCCGCCCAGAGGAAAGGACGGGCGAGACTTCTGGAAACTCTATTCGCTTGTCGAGAATGCCGAAAAAATTGCCGCGCCCATCCTCATGCAACTCTCGGACGACGAATTCCGACTGGCCCTTCCCGCCTATCATGCGCTGGAAGCCGCAGGAAAGCCGGTGGAAATATATGTCTTTCCCGACGAGCATCATATCAAATGGCAGCCCGCGCATCGCCTCGCCATCTATCGCCGCTCGATCGACTGGTTCAGCCGTTGGTTGCGTCCGGCAGGGGGAACGACGACACCTGCCGCCGGCGCACCGCCCTCACCCACATCTCCACGTCCCAGAGCGCCATGAGTCGACCGATCCTCGCAGGTCCGCTCTCCTGGAACCGGCGAAACTCTTCATCGACGGCATTGACATCGATGATCTTTTCCCGGGCCAGCCAGCCGTCATGGAGATGCGCCTTCATTTCTCCGCCATGCTGCATGAAGATGTCGCGGATGACGCCGTCAAAGCCGCCTTTCGACCTGCGGCCCGATATCATGGCGGGCAACCGCCCCGCGAGCAGGCGCCGGACGGGGGCGCGATTGGCTCCGCCTTCGAACCATTGCCAGCTCGGGATCTGAAGCGCGGCTTCCGCCACCGGACGCGATACCAACGGAAATCGGAGGGCCTCGCGCCGCGGCGACCCATAGGCGTCGAGATGATTATGAATTCCGATCACTTGCCTGAGGTGATCCAGTTTTCCGCGCGGGGCACCGCCCAGATCGATCCCCTTGTGGAAGGCCCGGCGCGACAGCGACCAGCGGACATCGCGCGAAAGGAAAGTCATATCCTGCTTCCAGGACAGTCCCCTGGGCAAGCTCATCCTTCGCAAGGCCCGCCAGACGATCTCGGCACTGGTCGTCTCATGCGCGAGCGCAAGGTCGCGCACCACATTCCCAGCATTGAGGGCGGTCCTCCAGTGGGACAGGCAATCAACCAGCGGCGCGCTGGAAGGAAGATAGCAGAAGGTGCTGTCGCCACCGCCACCGCTTATGATTCTGTCGAAACCTAGGTCCGCCATGGCCTCCCGCGCAGCGCTGTCGAACAGCTGTGTGAACAGCCTGGCGCTGGGCCAGGCCAGATGGGCGGCGGCCGATTCATGGAGCCGGATCTGGTCGCCGCGCAGCATCGATCGGCGCCACGGGCGGTCAATGCTCGTGCAGACCGCCTGCGCAAAGGCGCTTTCATCCTCGCGCGTGTGCCGCCCGGCATAGGTGACCGCCGCAAAGTCGATCTGCATGTCCGCCAGAAGAAGAGCGAGAAGCGAGGAATCGAGACCACCCGAAAGCTCCAGCATCACACGGCCAGCGCCGGCCGTTTGCGCCCGCACAGCGAGCCGCAGCGCCGTCTTCAGCCGGTGCGCCATCTCCTCCTCCGACAGCGCCTGGCCTGACTGCCAACCCTTAAGCGGCTGCCAGAGATAGCGAACGCCCTCTGCCTGGCTGTCGGTGGCACAGCCCGGCGGCAACTCCCGGACATTTTCGATGGCCGTGCGATCTTGCCGGAGATCACGATAGGCGAGTGCCCGGATGACGCGCTCCCGACAGACATCGAAACTGTGGCTGGTCGCCAGCCGCAGCAGATCGACGCTCGATGCCGCGAGAAACGCATCGCCCCGGCCAGACATATAGCAGGCCTGCCCGGACGATGGATCCCGATACAGACGGACGGCCCGCGCCTCGACCGCAAGTGCGACATACTGGCCCCAATAGCGCGATGCCACGATCTCCAGGCGGGCATCGGATTGCACGATCTCATCCAACGCGCTCTGATGTATCTGTCCGCCATCGGCATCGTATGCATCGCCCATTAGGAGGAGGCCTCCGTTAGACGCGGTGGCCAAGCCGCCCCGCACGAACAGCCTGTATTCGCTCTCCACCCTCGCTTCGGCAAAGCCATCGTGCGAGAGCTGGTCGGCCAAGGCGTGCGAAGGCTGGCCGACACCGGCCCCATTGGCCGGGAAAAGCAGAAAATCGCTCATGCCCTGTACCGCAAGATCGGCGTGAAATGGCGCACATGATCAAGCTCGTCGTTCAGAAGGAAATTGTCGCGCTCGAGCCAGCAATGCGCGGCGAAAGGCTCGATACTGACGCCGAAGACCAGCTCCACCCTGGAATCGCGCAGGAACAGATAGAGCGCCACGCTGTCGAGGAGACAGGATCGGGATAGCGGAATGGCGGGCCGGGCAGCGACGAACCGCCCCATGCGTTTCGCCAATTCCTCCCTGTCCTGGACGCGCATCTGCCCGGCCCGCTTTTGCAGAGGCCGAAGAACCCTTGCGAGCGAACCCGTCGCGATGCGCAGGCGCGTGGAACCAAGAAGCCAGGAAAGGAATGCAAGATCGGCGCGCTTCGCGCACGTCGGTCCTGTCTCGAAACGGCTGGTCGGGGATATTGCATCGCACGCGGCAAGGTCGCGGTTGCCGGTCGGCTCGCGCAATACATATCCATGCGCGATCAGGTCGTCGAACGCATCATCGGCAAGCTGGCGGCGCATGCCGTCTTGCCATTGGACCAGCGCTGTACCTGATGCTCCGCGCACCAGGAAATAGCGGGTGGTGCGCAGATCCAGCGCGACGACGCGGCCGTCGATTGGGCAATGGTGAAAGTGGGGCGCTGCGTAGAACATGGTGCCGTAGATCGGCGCGGCCGCAGGCCGCACCGATCCTTCCGCTTATTCGTCGCTCATGCCGTTCTGGCGAAATCCGACGCCGTCGGAATCCAGGCCAGTGATCGCGCCCTTGGTTTCATAGGCGGCATTGCCCAGATCGACGAAGTCGTCGGAGCGGTCTTCGATACGGTCCATGTTCATCTCCATCATTGCGCCGCAGACATTTGCGGCATGCATGATGGTAAGGGAGTGGCGACTTATAGCCGAACTTATAAGGTCTCATTCTGGTTGCTTATAAGCGCCGGATCGACTGTATCTGCCCAATCCATGTGCCGAATAGCCGAATATTCAGGCCTGCTCGGGCAATCCGGTGCCTCTCCCCCGGATCGAAATCCGGTTCGCAATTGCCGACGCGCGTCGAATTCGGCGCCGATGATAGGCCCAGATCGCTTCGCGAATGTCCGCATCGCGACCGGATTTGACCAGCTTCCATATCCCGATCAGTTCCTCCTCGACATTGCTGAGCACCTCAGATTCGTGGAGTCGCGCGACCGAAAGCATGTCGCCTGCGGTCAGTATCGAAGTGAGATGCGCATGGTTGCCGGGGCGAGCGCCGATGCGACCGAATAGCCAGGCAGTCGCGTCCCTGATGATGGTAGGATGATGTGGGCCGCCGCGCTCGACCATCGCCATGGGTCCGGGATCATCTGCGCCTGTCGCCTTGGCCTTCAATGCATGGCGGGCCAGATAGCCGTGCCAGACATAGAGATCGCGCAGCGCATGCGCACTGAGCTGCGGCACGGAAAAGCCGCCGCCATGGTTCAGTTCGAGAAGCCTCTCGCCGACGAGGCGATGAGCGCAATCGCGGACCGGCGAGATGCTCACGCCATAGGCGTCGGCGGTATTCTGGACGATGAGCTGCATCCCGGGCAGGAACAGCCCGTCGAGAATATCGGCCTTAAGGCGTCGATAGATGCGTTCAGCCGTCACCGGTTCCGGGGCCATGGAACGCTCCGATCAGGAATGTTCGCGGTCGTCCGCGTCCATGAAGAAGGAGGATTGGCGGCGACGGACCGCGGCGCGCGAATGTTCGTAGACGAGGGCGATGTAGCAGTCCTCCAGTTCCGAGAGGTCCTCCTCGATCAGATATTCTTCGGGTATCGACATTCTTCGCTCCAGGAGAAGAAGCGGGATCATGATGTGGGTTGTCGAGAGACCGAGCCGATGCGCACATGCGAGGTGATCATCCAGCTTTGACTTGGGACTGCCCGCCTCAATTTCCCGCAACCATCGAACACTGACCCCGGCCGCGCGAGCGAGCTGGGGTTGCGTGATACGGTCACGTCGGCGGCGCTCTTCGATACGTTTCCCGGAAATCTCCTTTATCGTGGAGAGAACCAGCCCGTCATCCTTGGTCTGAAGTCTTCGAGTCGGCATGCGCAGGTCCCCCTGACACTGGCTCGAAGCTCCCAATGGCACTTACCCGATGGAAAAAATCTATGCATTTGACGCGCGCGGTCAAAAACAATCTCTCTCATTTTGGGATGAATTCAACGGCTTGGCCCTGATGCAAGGGGTCGCACGCCGCTCCCCGGCGCAGTGCCCCCTGCCTCACGCACTCGCCCGACGCGCCACCCACTTGCTCAGTTCCCCGTTGCCCGCGGCGCCAAGGACGGCGAGCGCGGCAATATAGATACGTCCGATCGGGGGCGCGTGCACCGCGCCCGACTGCGAGAGCCGATCGCGAATCGCCCTTGCCGAGAGGCCAATGCCCGGTGAACCGCCGACAAAATGCTCGCATTTGCCGATATAGGCATCAAGGCTCTGGTCGATCAGATCGGCGGCGACCTCATCGGTGTCCCGGCGCTCGAGCAGATCGATCGCTGCCTGTAGCGTCGTGCCGTAGGGCAGCAGGTCCTGCGCAAGGCTGCAAAGCCGCAGATGGGCGGAGAGATAGAGATCCAGTCCGCGTTCCGAAAGGGTGAGCCTGTAGGCCCTCGACCTTTTGCCATTCATTCTTCGCACCTTCTTTCCGGGTGACGGGCGAATCCCCATGCGATTCGCGTGGGAGCGCGGCAGAGTCTAACCGCGCTATTCCAGAGGCAGCCCGTTACAATCTGTCCATGATACGGCACGCCTGTGCCCATTCGGCATTTCACTGCCGCCTGGCGGCACGTCAGTGCCCCGCACCGGCAACTCAGTGCCCTGGTCCTTGCAGGGCGGGGGCGGGCTCGACATCGATTGTGGCAACAACCGGTGACGGCGAGCTTACCCGAACGAACGAAGCTTCCCGCCGGCATCTATCCCGAACACCGGGCGGCCATAAGGCCGGCCCAGAACCGAGGAGACAGGCCCGATGGGCAGAGGCATTTTTTGTGGCGCCCCCATGCTCGTCATTCTCATGACGGCAACTATGCCCGCAATGGCTTGCCGAGGGCAAGCCGCTACGGTGCATGGTGAGACTGCCGCTCCCATCCAGCGGCTGATGCTACGGCAGCATGGCGGCGATTTCCTCATCGAGGCGCCGCCGGCCGGCAAGGCGCGTCCCGCGCAGTCAGCACTCGTACCGCTCGGACGCACGATCCGGCTCGACCCACATCTTCTTGCCCAGCCAATCCACGGGGAGCATCCTGATGGCTATTCGTACTGACCTTCTCGCTAATGGGATGATGATCGCCCTCCTGACACTGACCGGGAGCGGCCTGCAAGCCGCACCGAGGGACGCATCGTCCGGCGCGAACGAGCTTGATGCTCTCGCCCAAAAAGCCCAAGCCAGCCTCCGCCAAAGCTTCACCAATCTCCAGTTCGAGGATTTTGGGCCGGCGCCGGTCAAGGGGCCGCTGTACCAGGCGAGCGCGGGCGGGCGCATCCTCTATTATGCGCCAGAGAGCGAGCATCTCCTCTTCGCCACCATCTATGACAGGAACGGCGTCAACCTGACCGCCCTCGCGCAGGATGCCAGCGCGCGCAAGAAGCTGGGTCAACTTGACCCGGCGCAGGCGCTCACCATCGGTCCACCCGGCGCTCCAACCGTCATCGAGTTCACCGATCCCGATTGCCCCTATTGCCGCGCCCTCGACCGCTTCTGGGCGGCCAAGGGCGCGGAAGGAACAGCGGTGCGGCGGCAAATCTATTTCGTGAGCGGCATCCACCCGCAAGCCGCGTCGAAGGCCGAGCATATCCTCTGTTCAAAGGACCAGGCCGGCGCGTTCCGCGCTACCTATGCGGGAGAGGCGCCAAAGCCCCTCATAACCTGCAAGGAGGGCGCGGCCCGCGTCGCGGCGAACGCGCAAGCGGTCAAGGCGATGGGCATATCGGGCACCCCCACCCTCATCCTCGACGGCCGCATCATTTCCGGCTTCCAGCAAGCCGAGATCGAAGCCTGGCTCGATCAAAAGCGGGCGCCCAGAAAGCCGCCCAGCTGACCGCAAAAACTTTGGCGGGCCCGGGGAGGATGCGCGCACTGTGCAGGCCCCCGGGCACGAGATGCCGGCGATGGGCCTTCCTCCTGGAGCCGCCCTGCCCCTCGCTGGCCGACAGCGATCACCCAAGTCGATGCCGGCAGGCATGTCGATGGGATGGCTCCTTTTTGCCTGGAGAAAAGCCATGCTCAAGACTGTAAAGCACCCTCACCTCTCGATGCCCCGGATCCGCCGCCTCTCTTTTGCGTCGGCCGATGCCGTGGGAACCCTCCTCGTCGCGATGACCCTGGCATCGGCCGCCCACGCCTTCCAGGCGCCGGCCGCCGGCGACCTTGGCTACGATATCTACGATATCGTGGTGAACCAGGGGGTGAAGGGTCCGCTCGGCTTCGTGGGCGGCGTTGCCGCCTTCCTGTTCGGGGTCAGCCGCCTCTTTTCCAATATCATGATTGGCATCCCCACGATCGTCGCGGCGGTCTGCCTGATCCGGGCAGACTCCATCCTCCAGACCTTCGGCATGATGGTCTGAGACCGCGTGAAACAAGGACTGGCGCAGGCTTTCCTTTTTGGCCTGCGTCGGACACGGGGAGCGAATGGTCGCTCCTTCGACAATCACGTCTGGTCGGACGTGATGAAGCAAGGGAGAAGGACGTGGACGAGAGATTGCCCCAATTTCTGCACAAGCCGGTCCAGATCCTCTGGTTCGACGCGCAGGAGTTCATCGTCGTCATCTCGACGATCTTCGTCGCCGTCATCGTCGGCGGCCTCGTGGGCTGGTCGCTCGTCGGCGTCCTTCTCCTCTTCATTCCCTGGAAGCGGACCAAGCCGCGCGGCTTCATGCCGCACCTCGCCTGGCGCTGGGGGCTGCTCAAGCTCCCCCGCTACCCCGGTCCTACCCAGACCCGCTTTTGCGAGTGAGGCACCCATGTTCGGCAAGACATCTTCGAAAGACGCCAGCGACCCGCTGCTCGGCAAACCATCCAGTTTCGGCATCCACCGCTACCTCCAGGGTTCGTCCAACCTGTTCGAGGAGAACAGGCTGCTCAAATTCGCAATCGCCGGTCTCTTCGGCATCACCGCGGTGCTGGGCGTCACGCTCTACACGACAGCCCAGAACCAGCGGACCGTGGTCGTGCCCTTTGGCGCGGGCGGCGATCTCTATGTGACGGGTGGCAAGCCCTCGGCCGCGTACCTGCGCACCATGACGCGCAATATCGTCGCGCTCTCGGGTACCTATTCGTCGCTGTCGGCCGACCGGCAGTTCGAGGAACTGCTCTCGATCGTCCACCCGACCGCCTATAATGGCATCCGCGACAGCCTGAACGCGATCCTCGACGAGCTCGCCAACAACCCCACGCTCTCCATCGCCACTTATATCCGGCCCGATCAGCCCGTCACCTGGACGGACCGCCAGATCCTGGTGCCGGTAGAAAAGGTCCGCGTCATCGGCGGCGTCATCCGCAAGTTCCGCGGCAACCTGCGCATCCGCTACACGATCGATGCCGGACGCTTCTGGCTCCTGTCTCTTTCCGAGGAGAATTTCGATGCCGAACTTCGGTAAGCGCCTCTGCGCGCCCTTCGCGGCGAGCGCGATCGCCACCATGCTGCCCATAGCGGCGCTGGCCCAGACCATCACCGCGCTTCCCGACCAGACCAGCAGCATCCGCCTCTCCAACCGCGACATCAATCATCTCGTCTGCCAGGGCGGGGAGATCGAGGACGTCAAATTCTCCGCCGAAAAGGCGATCGCGGTCGAGAAGGCGGGCGCTGATGCTTGGGTCAAGTTCCTCGTCAAGGAAAGCGACGATGCGGGCCAGGTGACGCGCAGCTTCGTCACCACGCCCTCGGAATTTTTCGTGACCTGTAACGGCGCGATCTATCCGCTCTATGCCGAGCCCTCCGACATTCCCGCCCAGACTGTGACCCTCGTGCCGGGCGCCAGCCAACGTGCCCGTGCCAATGGCGAACTCTTAGGGCCGCTGGTCGAGGAGGAGCGCGCCGTCTCGATCACCCTCTCGATGCTGCAGGACCGGGTGCCGGCAAGCTTTACCGAGGTCGCCGTCTCGCCAGGGCCGCTTGCGTTCAGCGCCGCGCCAGCTCTGAAGCTCACCGAACGCCGCCGCGTCACGATCGAGGGCACCGGCCTGTCGGCGTCGGAATATTGGGTCGAGGCGAGCGCTGATACCGACATTGACGAGCGGATGTTCCTGGACACCGCGATGGGCAAGCGCATCTTCAGCGTCACCCTCGATCGCCTGTCCCTGAAGGCCGGCGAGACCGCGCGCCTCATTCTGCTGCGGCGGGGAGAGACGCTGTGAGCGGCCCCGGCGACAAGGGCGGCGAGAAGCCGACGGGTGCGCAACCGACGGGCACGCAACCGATGGGCACCAGGCCCGACGCGCCGACCCAGCGGCCCCACGCCGGCATAAAGGGCTACTCCCGCCCGCCAAAGAGTAGGGACGGCGCCGGCGGCGAACCGGATGATCCCGCCGCCAGGGAGGTGCGCGGTCCGGCACTGCTCGACCTCAAGGCCCGCTGGGCGCTGCTGACGGCCCATCAGCAATTGCGCGCCCGCCAGGCCGGTGTCGGCGTCGTCATCGCGCTGTTCGGCTATGGCCTCTACACCGCCTCGAGCGGATCGAAGGACGAGGCGCCAGCGGCACCGGCGGCATCGCGCCTCGACATGGGCGCGGGGCTTCGCGGGGACAGCCTTGAGACCAAGGTGCGCGGCGACCTCAAGAAAATCCTCGACGGCCAGGCGCTGCTGGGCGACCGGGTGACCGCGATCGAAGAAGGCAGGATCGCCCCTGGGGGGCGAACCATCACGGACGCGGCAGAGGGCGATCTCCCCAGCGCCATGCCTGGCGACATCCCGGCCTTCCCGCCCAGCCCCAGCGGGCGCGAACTTGAGAGCGCTGACGGCAGCCTCCCGCCGCCTCCCATGCCGTCCGTGCCGCCTGCGCCGCCCGCCCCGCCGGTGGAGCGGCAGGTCGGCTCGATCGGGACCGCGACCGCCGCACTCACCGCCGACGCGGGCGACAAAGGGGCAACAGGCGTTAAAAAAAAGACCCGGACGATCTATTTGCCGCCTGGTTTCATGAAGGCGCGGCTGCTGACCGGGATCGACGCGCTCGCGAGCCGCGACGCGACCTCGAACCCGGAACCGCTGATCGCCCGCGTCCAGGCGCCCGCCGTGCTGCCCAATGATGTCAAGGCGAACCTGTCGGGTTGCTTCGTCATCGGCAATGCGACCGGCAGCCTCGCCAAGGAGCGGGTCGAGGTCCAGCTCGTCTCCCTCTCCTGCATCGACTTTGACGAACGCTCGGTGGTCGATCAACCGATCAAGGGCTTCTTCGTCGATACCGACGGGAAGAAGGGGCTGTCGGGCCGGGTCGTCACCCGCGCCGGGGCCGCGCTCGCCCGCAGTTTCATTGCCGGCACGATCTCGGGCATGAGTCAGTCCGTCGAAAACACGTTCGGCGACACGTCGGTCTCCGCGCTCGGCACCGTTCGATCGCTCGATGCGGGCGACGCGGCCAAGTCCGGCATCGCCGGCGGCCTCTCCAAATCCTCCGACAAGCTCACCGACTTCTATCTCGATCTCGCCCGCCAGGCCGGTCCCATCGTCGAGGTGGGCGCCGCCAAGGATGTGGTCGTGGTGATCCAGGAGGGCGTCGCCCTCGAAATCAAGCCGACTGCGGGAAGCAAATTCTGATGCGCCCGCCCCGCACCCAAGGAGACACGCCCATGCCGCTCCTCGCATTTCCTTCAGCCTCGTCTGTATACCGCGTCAGCGTGCCACTGATGCTGCTCGCCAGCCTTCCCGCCTGCACCGCCATCGGCTCGGTCATGTCGCCCTATCCTGAAAAGTTCAGCTGCAAGAATAGCGACCATGGCCAGTGCATCCATCCCGAACGCGCCTATGAGGACGCGGTTGCCGGCGCCGTCTCGCGATCTGATCCCAAAGTCACCAACGACCGGAAGATGCTGTCGAACGGCGCCACCGCGGCGTCGACCGGCACGACCGGCCGCGCCAGGGGCAAGGTCGCCGCCCCCTATATCGGCTATCGGGACAGCGTCTATCGCGAGCTTCAGGGCCTGGTCGAAGCACCAGTGACGCCGATGCTGCGGCCCGGCCGGACGATCCGCACGCTCATCCTCCCCTATGCCGACCGCGAGCGGCCCGACCGGCTCTACATGCCCCGCTATGTCTATTCGATACTCGACAAGCCGCAATGGGTGGTCGGCGATTATCTGGTGAGCCCCGTCAGCCCGTCAGCCCGCGTGCCGGTCCTCAATCAGGTGAAGGCAAAGCCAGCATCGAGCGAGGGCGGCGACATTCCCGCCCCCCCACAGGAGGAAGCCCAATGAGGGCGCCCGGCACCCGCCATGGCGGCGGCATGACCTTCGAGCGGCTGCGGTCGAGCGTCTCGCGCGACGCCTATTCCGACTATCTGCCGATGGTCGCATGGGTCGAGGAAGAGGAAGCCTTTCTCTGCATCGACGATGGCTGGGGCCAGGCCTGGGAACTTGTCCCCTCCGCCTATCTTTTCGCCCATGTCCACCAGGCGCTGCTCGGGCTCCTCAATATCCAGTTCGCGACCGGCACCGTGGTCCAGCTCCATTGCTTCGCCGATCCGCTGATCGATGAGGCGCTCGATGCCTTTCTCGATCTGAAGTCCCGGCCCGACCCGCTGATCCAGGCCTCGGCGCGGCGCACCTACGCCTATCTGCGCGAAGGGACCGGCGGGCTCGCCGCCCTCCACGGCATTCCGCTGCGCAATTTCCGCCTGATCCTCTCGATCAAGACGAGAAAGCCGCTTGGGGCCGACCTGCGGCGTCAGATCGAAGAACAGCTTTCCAAACTCGGCATCACCCGCCTCGCGCCCGAGGCGCTCATTACCTTCTATCGCCGCATCTTCAACGGCGTGTTCGAGAACGCACCGGGGGTTTTTGCTCGCGGCAGCGACGACATGCCCGCGCGCCCGGTGCGCAAGCAGTTGATCGATGCCGGCCCCGATCTCGTCTTCGATGGCCCGGAACTGTTCCTGGGCAACCAGGTCGCGCGGTGCCTCACACCCAAGTCGCCGGCCCGGCGCCTCACCGCCGAGCGCTGCAACCGGCTGCTCGGCGGCATGCGCGGCGCTTCGGAAGATAGTGACCAGATAGGCGGTCCGTTCCTCTACACGCTCAACATCCTCTTTGATCATTCAAGCTTTGAAATCCACAAGCGCGCGCAGATCCTCTCCGCGCAAAAGGCCGCCGGCAGCTTTGCCGTCGAGGTGGGCAAGCAGATCGAGGAGATAGGCTGGGTCCTCGATGAGGCGGGCAATAGCCGCTTCGTCTCGGTGATCCCGGTCATATGGGTCTTCGGCCGTGACAGCGCGCAGGCGCGCGAGATGGCCGCGCGCGCCAAGCGCCTCTGGGAGAGCGAACCGCTGCCCTGGATGATGCAGGAGGAGAGCTACCTCAATCCGGTCCTGCTGCCGATGGCCCTGCCGTTCGGCTTCTATCCCGACCGGCGCACGGTACGGATGCTGGAACGCGATCTGCCCATGCCCGCCAAGGCGGCAGCGCTTCTGGCGCCGGTTCAGACCGATTTTCGCGGCGGGGGCCGCCCTGCCCTCCTCTATGCCGGGCGCAAGGGCCAGCTCATCACGCTCGATCTCTTCGACCCGCGCATCAACAATTATAATTTCATCGTCTCGGCCGAGAGCGGCGCGGGAAAGAGCTTCCTCCTCAATAACCTGTGCCAGCAATATTATGCGCAAGGCGCGCTCATCCGCATCATCGATATCGGCGGCAGCTATCGGAAGCTCTGCACCCTATGTTCCGGCCGCCATATCGACATTGGCGAGGAGCATCTCGTCCTCAACCCCTTCGACATGGGGTTCGCGCTCGACGGCGACGATCGCCAGTCGGCCATCTCCATGGCAGTCGCGATCGTCGCGGAAATGGCCAATGCCGCGACCCGCAAGGGCGTCAGCACGTCCGAATGGAACCTGCTCAAGTCCGCGGTCCAGTGGACGATCGACAGTGGGCGCGCGGAAGCCGGGATCGACGCGGTCCGCGACTGGCTCGGCGCTTATCCCGCTTATGCCTCAAGCGATCTCGACAAGGTCGAGCATCTGATCCCCGCCGCGCGCGAACTCGCCTTCAACCTGCGCGATTTTGGCAGTTCAGGCGCCTATGGCCATTATTTCAACGGCCCCTCGACCTTCGACATTTCCGCTGACGAGTTTGTCGTGCTCGAGCTTGAGCGCCTCAAAGCCATGCCCGATCTCTTCAACGTGATCGTCATGGTGGTGGTGAACGCGGTCACGCAGGAACTCTATCTTTCCGCCCGCGACCGGCCCCGCTTTGTCCTGTGCGATGAGGCCGCCCAGTTCATGACCCGGACCGAAGGGCAGGATCTTTCCCGCCTCGCCGAGGTCTTCGGCCAGGGCTACCGGCGGGCGCGCAAATATCAGGGGAGTTTCGGGGTCGTCCTCCAGTCGATGAACGACCTGCTGCTCTTTGGCGGCACGGGACAGGTGATCCTCGAAAATGCCGCCACCCGCTTCCTGCTCCAGGGGTCGACCTATGAGAGGGCCGTCGAGAACAAGATCCTCGATTATTCAGGCTTCGTCCTCGATCTCCTGAAGTCGGTCCGCAACAACAAGCCCCATTATTCGGAAGTCTTCATCGACTCGCCGCTGGGTCTGGGCATCGCACGCCTCGTCGTCGATCCCTTCTCCTACTGGATCAACACCAGCGCGCCGCAAGAGGTGGCGGCGTTCGAGGCGCGACTGCGCGCAGGGCTCTCGCCGCTGGAAGCAGTCTGCGATCTGGCCGGCGTCGATCCGATCGAAATCCTTGGGCCCACAATCGATGGGGAGCCGCTGTGATGCGCACGCCCTCCGACCAGAACCAGCCGCGCTTCGAGTTCGAACCCGATCCGGCGCTCGAAGCTTTTATCGAAGCGCGCGCTGCTGCAAAAGCCGAGGCGCAAGCCTTCCAATGGCGCTTTCGGCTTGTGACGATCGAGACGATGATGCTGGGACTGCTCGTTGGCGCCGCCGGGATCGCGCTCCAGAAGCCGCCATTTCTCATCCTGCGCGCCGCGGTGATGGTTGCCGCGTGCTGCTTTGGGAGCGGCATATTACTCATCGGCATGACCGGCGCTGCGGGCACGTCGGCCAAATGGCTACGCCACTGGTGGAACCGGCGATGAAGGGCATCCTCAGCGCCGCCCCGGCAACTGGGCCTATCCGCCTGCTGGTGGGCACGCAGCTCATGCTCCTCGTCCTTACGATCCTCGTGCTCGAAACGCCAGGTGCGCTGCCGCTGCGTCTCCAGCTTTTGCTGCTCGCGGGCTTCGTGCTCGGCGCGTCAGCGCTCATCTGCGCGATCTGTGGCGACAGAACTGACGAGCGGCCCTGGTGGAGACAGCGCCATGGTCGCTGAACCAGGCTTCCCCGATCGTGCCCGCCACGCCCTGATCGGCGCGCTGATGCTGGGCCTCGCCTGCGGTCAGCCTGCAACGGCTGCGACCTCTACGATTGGCCGGACCTGGCCCATCGCCGAGCCCGACGCCATGACGGAGATAGAGGCCCGCGCCGCCAAGGCACCCAGCCTTGCCTCGCGCCTTGGCCCGCGCTCGAACTGGTCAGCGCTCCAGGCAGCGCCATTGGGGCAGGCCAGGGTAGCTCGGGTCCGCAGCCTCGTCCCTTTCTATACGGTGGAGGAGGATATCCGCCTGCCCGATGGTCGGTTGCTTTACCCCAAGGGCTTCACCTTCAATCCGCTTGACTATGTGTCGCTGCCACAGCGCCTGGTCATCGTCCATCCGCGCGATCTGGGCTGGGCATTGAAACAGGCGCGGTTCACCGATTTCATCCTGCTGACCGCAGGTGACGCGCTCGACCTTTCCGAACGCAGCGGACGGCCGCTCTTCATCCTGGAGGAACGGGTGAAGGAACGGCTTGGCCTCATTGTCGCGCCGGTGATCGTCGCACAACAAGGCAAGAAGCTAGTCCTTAACGAATATGCGCCGCTCCGCACGGCGGACGGGAGGGCGCGGCCATGAAGCGCAGGCTTCTCGCGCGCATGGCGCCGCTCGCCCTGGCGCTGGCTGCCGGTGGCGCGTCGGCACCTGCCCACGCCTCCAAGTGCGAGGCTGGCACCATCTTCAATCCGCTGACCAAGGTGCGCTGGAACTGCATCTTCCCGATCACCATCGGCGGCGTGCGCGTCGGCAGTTTCGACAAGCTCGACAAGGCGCTCGACGCCCAGTCCGCTTCCAAACCCTTGTGCGCCTGCCGCAAGGGCGCGACCTTCTGGTTCGGCGTCAAGGTGAGCTTCTGGTCGCCCAACCGGATGATCGACGTCGTCACCGAGCCGGGATGCATGATGGCGCTCGGCGCCGACCTCCTGCCGACCGGCGGCAGGCTTCAGGGCAGCCATTCAGGAATCGCCGACGGCACCAACAGCCAGAAGCTTTTTGCGCAGATGCATTACTACATCTCGCCGGTCTGGAAGATGCTCGACATGTTCACCGACCTCCCTTGCATAGAGGATGACGGGTTCGACGTCGCGATGATCACCGAAGTGCTGCCGACCTGGCAGTCGGGAACGCTGGGCGCGATCATCCAGCCCGAGGGCATTCTCTTCGGCAATCCCGCGGCGGGCCTCGCCTGCATGGCCGACAGCGCCGCGGCGGCGGCCGGCAAGGTCATCGATCCGCTCTTCTGGTGCATGGGAAGCTGGGGCGCCACCTATCCGGTCGCGGGCGATATCCATTTTGGCGACAGCGTCGAGGCCTGGGCGGGCCTTGCTGCGCGCGGGACCTTCATGATGGGGCGGCTCGGCGCGCTCACTATCTCCTCAGCCGACGGCTGCTCCTTCAAGGCCCAGCCGATCTGGACCAAGAGCCGCTACAAGTTCCAGATCATGGAGCCGGTCAAGGGCGGCAAATGCGTCAATATCGGGCGCCCCGGCGCGCTCTGGTCCTCGGCCAAGCATGCGCCGGGCAAGGACAATGCCCAGTTCATGTCCTTTGAAAAGGTGATCTGCTGCGCAGGGGTCTCGACCCCATGAGCAAATCCCCTCCCCCAAGCCCCGCAGCGACCCGGCTCCCTGCCCGGTCTGCCCGCCAAGGCCATGTCGGCCCGGTCGGACGCTGCGCGGGCGGAGCGGCGCCGGCGCCATCCGGCGCCGCTCCTTTCCGGGTTTCTTCTTCTGCGGCTTGGAAAACGCAGGAGAGGAAGGTCGGCACGGCCGGATATACCCCCGGCGAGCGAGGCTACCCCCCTCTGCCTGAAGCCCCGTTCGCTTCGGCCGTGCTGACCATAGTGGATGGACGGGCCGCGTTCCGCTGCCTGTCGGCGCCTCCTGGCGTTGCCGCGCTTTGCTCCCTGTTTCGCCTCCGCAGCATTGCGTCCGCGGAAGCAGACGAGCCTGAGGCATGAAGCGCAGACTCTCCACCAGCCTGGCCGGCCTCTGCGTGCTGCTCGCCCCGACAGCACAGGCGCAAACGGCCAGCGCGCAGGACATGGATGCACGGGCGCGGGCCGCCGCGGCGGCATCGCGCGCCAAATCATCGGACAGCGAGGCGATTACCAGCAATTATCTGACGCCGGGCCTAGCCAACCAGCCGGTGAGCACGGTCGACAAGAGCCGCAGCTTCACCCCCAATCTCGCCTGCCAAGAGAGCACCACCATGCTCGAATTGCTGGTACAGCCCGGTGCATCCGGCGACATCACCCATCTCTCGATCGCGCAGGACAAGGATCTCAATGGCAGTTTCGATACCAACCTGACCGTGCCGGTTCCGGTCTCGGGCATTTGCGCCAATGGCATCATGTCCTGCGATCAGGGAACATGGAACAATTGCCGGTCCTTCCAATGGGACGTCGCCGCGTCCGGCGACGTCAAACTTGCTGAGGTCGAGCTGCCCGCACTTTCCGGCTGCTATTGCGTCAATGCCAGCTGCGGCGCCAACCTCGTTGCGGGCAATCTGCCCTCGGTGCTCAAGGATCTGGGCGGCGGGGTCGTCGGCGCGCTCACGACCGCCGATCCCAGGATCGGCGTCGCGCAGGCCAGTATCGAGGGACCGGTCATCCGCTATACAGGCGCGCAGACCACTGCCTGCACAGTTGCGCCGCAGGTCGCGGCCACCAGCTATCGCGCCAATCCGACCGCGATCAGCGGCGACGCGTCTTCGGCATCACAGGCAAGTTCGGTCTTCACCGCGCTCGCCGCCTCACCCGCCGGCAATGGCAAGGCGGAGGAGTCGCGCAGTTGCACAATCGAGCGCGAGATCAGCGTCAAGGCCTGGGATTTTGAAGATATCGTCGCGGCCAGCGGCTCCATCACGTCGACCAGCAGTTGCGGCGCCGGTTGCCTCCGGTTCGAGATTCGGGGCGCGGGCAATTGCGGCAGCAGCCCACCCGCCTATGCGGTCACCTTCACGCCGATCCTTCCCGCGCGCATCCGCTCGGCGCGGATCGTCGAGATGGGCGCGGATGACTGGGTCCAGGCCCGGATCAACAACGTGGTCGTGGGCTATGCCGGAAAGCGGCCCTGGCTTGGCGACGCCCTGCCCTCGGGCGACTGCCGCGTCAGCGACGATCCCTGGTATAATCGCACACCCATCGATTTCACCCACAGGCTCAAGTCCGGCGCCACTACGGTCGGCGCGCGCGTGCGCGGCGGGGGCGGCGGCAATTGGGGCTATGTGACTGTCGAGGTCCAGGTCGATACCGACTGCGAGGTCTCCGAGCGACTGGTGGATCTGTGCGCAGGCTATGCGGGCGATACCGCCTGCCGCCTCACCCAGGAGGATGTCGATGGCGTCGAGACAGTCCGCAACGGCGTCAATACCGGGCTCAAGCCCTTGCCCCAGGCCAGGCTGTTCGGCACGGGACAATGTACCTACCAATATAGCCGCGACTTTTTCCTGCGAACCCGGCGCTACGGCTGCCTGATCGACACATCGGGCATCACGCAGCCCGATCTTTCACGCGCCGCCTATATCATCGACCATTCCACCGAGACGCTGCTCGCCGATCAGACGCGTGGCACCGACGGGTCGCTCAGCCAGACCACTCGCGCCTTTACCCTGCCCGATCGCCCCACGGTGGCGGCCTGCGAGGCCGTCTGCAAGACCCGCGCGCCCAGCGCCAATAGCGGCGTCGGGCCGGCCGGAACCGTCGCGCAGAAGCAGAATGTGCCGGTAGGCTGGGACAGCTTCTATCATGTCTGCACCAGCGACAATGTCTGTCCGCTGGGCCCGGGCGAAGAGATCGTCTCGAACTGTGGCTGCCTCGATGATTTTCCCGAGGCGGTGGTCATGATGCAGACCGTGCGGCTCGCCGGTTCCGATCTGGCCTGCACGGCGGCCAGTCGATGATGCGCCGCCTCGCCATCGCCTGCGCTATAGCGCCCCTCTCCCTTGGAGCGTTGGCGTCCCCGACCCATGCTGCCCAGCTTTGCGCCGCCGACCTTAACGGCAATGGCGATGCCGCCGACGCGGGCGAAATGGCACAATGCCTGACGACAGCCGATGGCAGCCCGCTCTGTCCTATCGGCAAGGTCGATTGCGTGGCGGATAGCAGCGGCGCCTATGGCTGCCCTCTCGGCGCGGCCTATGCCTGCCTCACCCCGGCCGGCGGCGCTGTGCCCGCCTGCTCGCCCCATAGCTGCATCAATACAAGCGTCACCCCGATTGAGACCGAAGAGCTGGTCGATGATCCGGGCGCGCCCGCCGACGGGCCGGTCGACGCCGAAGGCAATTGCCTTGGCACCATCGAGATATTCGGGGGACGCGCGCTGCGCTGCCGCCCCCCTGGCGCCAGTGTCACCTTCCAGAATTGCTGCAAGGATAAGGGCAAGATCGTGAAGGACGGGATGGGCGGCTCGCTCAGCTCGATCACCACCAAGATCGCCATCGCCAAGGGCGTCTTCACCGGCATGAAAGCGGCTTATACCGCCTTCAAGGCCGGCGCGACCGCGAGCGAGGCGGCGAGCGCGGGCGCCAACGCGATCATCGTGGGCATCGATCCCACCTCGATCGCGATCAGCCTGGCTGTCAATTACATGATCGAGCTGCTGCTCCAGGGCTGCGACCAACAGGATATGGAAACCGGCATGCTGCGGGGCTCGGACATGTGCCATGAGGTCGGCAGCTATTGCGCGTCGAGCATCCTTGGCGTCTGCATCCAGAAGGCGATCGGCCATTGCTGCTTCAACACGAAGCTCGGCCGGATCATCCAGGAACAGGGCCGGCCCCAGCTCGCCGCCTTCAATGAGCTTGGCTGGGGCACCCCCAAACATCCCTATTGCCGCGGCTTTTCGGCGGAAGAGTTCCAGGCGCTCGATTTCAGCCGGATGGATCTCTCCGAATATTATGCCGACATCGAGGCCCGCGCCCAATCCGATATCCAGATCGACATGAAGGACAAGGTTGATGACTATCTACGCACCATCACGCCCTGACCGGCGGCGACGGCTCAGGCCCATGCTGCTGCTCGCATTCGCCTCGATTGGCGTTGCCAGCCCGGCAGGCGCCGCCGAACCGGTCGATGCCGAGCCGCCGACGCCGACGAACGCACAGGCGGGTCTAACGTCCATCCCCGTCCCGGGCGAAGCGATGCGCAGGCGGGCTTTCGACGCGCTCGGGCGCAGGGGCCGTTTCCCCGAGATAGAAGCGCGGGTGAAAGCGGACAAAGCAGCCGCGACCGAGCGCCTGGCAGCAGAGCATGACGCCATGCAGGCCAGGCTTTACCAGGCGCTCGGCCTCGCTCTCCCCGATGATCCGGCAATGCCAGAGCCTTCTCCCACCGCAGCAAGCAAGGCATGGGTCCCGCTGATCTTCGCTTCCTCCTCCATGCCGATCCCGACCCTGCGCACTTATGTTGCGCAGCTTGAAAAGGCAGGCGGCGTCATTGCCTTTCGCGGCGTGCCCGGCGGCCTTTCCCGCATCGGCCCGATGGCGAAGCTTAGCGCCCAAATCCTGCGTCTTGATCCGGGATGCGAAGGACCGGCCTGCGCCATGCGCAATGTCCAGATCGTCGTCGACCCGATCCTGTTCCGCCAGCATGGCGTGACCCGCGTGCCTGCCTTCGCGATGGTGCCGGGCGATCCCACCCTTCCCTATTGCGAGCGCGACGAGGAGAGCGGCCCCCGCGCGAGCCATATCGTTTATGGCGATGCCGCGCTGTCGGGGCTGATCGAAGAATATGCCCGCCTCGGCGGCAAGGAAGAGGTCCGCGATGCTGCGTCTCGCCTGTCTCGCCGCTAGGACCGCGTGGCCCCGACTCAGGACGCTTCCCGCCGACGCCGCCTTGGCGCTGGGCGGCGCGGTGGGGGATCAGCCGGCCAGTGGTCGGCGCTTCTGGACGATGCTGGCGGTGATCCTGCCCGTCGCTTCGCTCACTTGGGTTGGCCTTTCCCAGGTGACGCTGGTGATGAGCCCGTCGATCGACGCCTGGGCGGTCAGGCCTGCGCCCGGGCCGATCGCCAGGGGCGACCTCGTTCAGTTCATGCTGTCTCATCCGGTCGCTGGCCCGAGGCCCGTCAGCGTCACCAAGCGCGCTCTCTGCCTGCCCGGCGAACGGCTCCGCGAGATCGAGCGCCCGGCGGTCGACGGCAAGCCGGGGAAGCGCAGCTGGTATTATTGCGGGCGCAGCTTCCTTGGCGCCACCCGTCCCTTCGGCCGCAACGGACAGGCGTTGGGCGCTCTCCATTGGGCCGATCGTCCGATCCCGCCCGGCTATATCTATGTCGGCTCCGATCATGCCGGCGGTTTTGACAGCCGCTATTTCGGACCGGTGCGGATCGAGCGCCTGACCCGCATGGAGCAAATCCTGTGAAGGCGCGCATCCTTGCGACGGCGCTGACCATGCTGCTGTCCCTCCCGGCGGTCGCGCAGGAACCTCCGGCGCGACAGGGATATTGGTGGTATGTCGCCAAGCCCGACCCGGCTGAGCCCGGCGCAGCGGACATCAAGGCGCCCGTCATCCCGCCCATCGCCGAGCTTGCCAGATGGTCGCCGCCTCGGATCGCCAGGCTCATCGTCGAGCAGCGCGACTATGCCGCAACCGTGCTGACGGTCGAGGCGGTGTCGGACTTCTGGCGGCTGCAGGATTTTGCCCGCCGCAAGGCCCGCGCCTTTGCCGGCGTCACGCAGCTCGCCATGCTCGCCCATCCGGAACTCAGCGCCAAGTCCGCCAATCCCATGGTCGGCGACGCGCGCGACGCGCTGGGCGCGGAGAAGGACGCGGTTCGTCGCTCCTACCTCCGCTCGCGCGGCAGCAAGTTCGCGCTGGTCATGTTCTCGCGCGCCGCCTGCGGCTATTGCCGGGTGCAATGGCCGATCATCCAGCGCTTCCAGGAGGAGACGGGCTGGCAGGTGATGCGGCAGGATCTCGACCAGAAACCGGAGCTTGGCACCCGCTTCGGCGTCGAGGTGACCCCCACCACCATGGTCATCCGCCGCAATTCGAGCCAGCGGATGGTTATTGCCAACGGGGTCGAGGCGTTCCCGACGCTGATCCAGACCGCCTATCAGGCGGTCAAGCTTCTTTCCGGCGATATACGGCCCGAACAATTTCTGACCGGCGCGGGCGAGGAGAATGGCTTCTTCGATGCGCTGGCTAACGGGCCGGTGGCGGCGGGTGATCCCGCCGCGGGCGCAACAGGAGCGCGGCCATGAAGAAAGCGGCGATCATCACGATCTTCGCCATTCTGCCGATGCTGGTACTTGCCCCAATCCACGTTTCTGGTGCCGCGCCGGATCGCACCCTTGCCGCGCGCGCCGCCATCCATCCCGTTGCAACCCAGGCGGAGATGCAAGGCTGGCTAAAACGGGTTCCGCAAACCCGCGACTATCCCCCCGACTTCGACGCGACGTTGAAGGGCCAGGGTACGGCGTTCGTGATCGAGATGAGTACCACCCCCGGCTGCGTCCCTTGCGGCGATCTCTGGTCCAGGCTGCTTGCGCTCAAGTCCCGCTACGGACTGACCGTCCGCACGATCGGCGAACCGGAAGCCATGCTGCGATCGGGGCGGCTGGGCCTCCCCTGGATCGGCCATCCGATCCTCTGGCTACGCCCGGTCTCCGACAGCGGCCGCACCCTGCCAATGGCGATCGGGACCGATCATGCGGTCAATATCGCGCGCAATCTCTATCTCGGCATCAAGATGCAGACCGGCGTACGTCCGGCCGTCGGCGTGCGCGCCATGGCCAAATTCACCGGGATCGTCGGGCTACCCGCGCAATCCGCACTCTCCCATCGTCGGAAAGGCTGAGCAATGGCGGGCTCGGTCTTTCTCCTTCCTCCCCTATGCTTTCGGAGTCCGCCATGGTCCTCGCCGCCCTTGCCGCTGCTTTTTTTAACCTTCGCCTTTGCCGCCCCACTCCCTTGCTAGGGGCAATGCTGGTCGCAAGCTGCGGCCTCACCGCCGCGCCGGCCCATGCACAAAGCTGGGCCGAACATTGGTTCGACAATGTGACCTACACCAGCCCCGGCAGCTTCGAGGACCAGACCCGCGGCTATGTGACCGCCGGCGGCATGTCGGGCCGGATCGATGTCCATAGCGATTATCTGACCAGCCTCACCCTTCCCAAGGTGAAGGCGGGATGCGGCGGCATCGACATGTTCCTTGGCGGCATGTCCTTCCTTGACCCTGACTATCTCGTCCAGAAGCTCGAAAGCATCCTCCAGGCCGCGCCCGCCGTCGCCTTTCAATATCTGCTCGAGACGCTCGACGAGAAGATGGGCAACATCATCTCAAAGATGGAGGCGGCCACCAATTTTTTGAATTCCATCCAGGTCAACGACTGCCGCCTCGCTAACCGAATGGTTCAGATCGCCAGGAGCGACGACAATATGTCGGGCATCATCGAAGAGATGACCGGCTACAAGTCGGTGAAGGAAGGTTACGCCAAAAGCTATCAGCAGAGCCGCGAGAAGATCCAGGCGAACGGGAATAGTCCGACCGAGGATCTGAAGGACGCGCTCGCCAACTGCCCGGCCGAAGTGACCGACATCTTCCGCACCGGATCGCTGCTCGCCCATGCCGCCTCGCGCGTTGGCGCGTCGGACTGGGCGGGCGTGATGCGCGCCCGGGTGGGCGACGTCTATATGCGCTGGGACGCGACCGACAAGGTGCCGCTCTTTGCCGCGATCCCCGCCTGCGCGGCGCAGGATACCGAATCCTCCGATGATTTCCTGAGCGGCCGGGTGATGCGCCGTGCGCTCGCCATGCCACCGACCGTCGCCGACTGCACCCAGGATGGCGGCAAGGGCGCGCTGGCGCTCGCACGCGAGCGCATGACCGCCATCGCCGAGAAAATCAGCACCCGCGCAGCGCTTTCGGCCGAGGAACGGCGGTTCGTCGCCAATGTCCGCACCCTGCCGGTCTACCGCGTGCTCGAATGGGGCGTGCGGCAGGATGTGGTGGATTCGGTGATCGGCGATACCGAAGAACTGGTTGCGCTGACCCTTGCCTATCAGATGCTGAACGACCTTTCGCGCAGCATCGATTTCGCGCTCTCCAACGCGGAGCGCGGCACCAATGCCGCGGGCGCCAGCGACGGGACGAGCGCCAATATCTGCCAGACCCGCATTCTCACCAAGGGGATCGAGCAACTGCGAGACCTGCGTGAGGAGGTGCTGCGCCAGCGGGCGCAGATGCGGCAATCCTATCTGGCCGCCCTTTCCCAGGCCAATCTCTCTACCGGCTATGCGGGCCTAATCCGCCAGCGCGACCGGGACGCGCGCGATGCGGCCGGTGCCGCCGCCAATCGCAACCGCTGATTGGGGACAGTCGATGCAACGCCTTGCCCGCACCCTCGCCAGCCTGACGGCGATCTCGATTGCCTCCCCCGCCCTGGCGCTGGAGACGAGCTTCCACACCTATGACGGCTTTGCCGAGACGGTCGATGCCTTCCGCCTCGTCTCGATGATCTTCGCCGATCCCCGCTATGAGACGCTGGTGCTGATCGTCGCGGTGGTGGGCCTCGCGCTGGGTGCCGTGCTCGCCATGATCCGCGGCACCGGCATGGGCCTTGTCGCCTTCGGCCTCCAGATGCTGGTCGGGATCGGCCTGTTCGTCGGCCTGGTTGCGACCACCGGCACCGTCCATGTCTATGACCGGGTGCGCAATGCCTATCAGCCGGTCGGCGACGTCCCCAATCTCATCGTCCTGGTGGCCGGCGTCACCAACATGATGGAGCGGGCGCTCGCCGAGACGATCGACGACAATACGCTCGACCCCCACGCCAAGCTCGAGTTCGGTGCGGGCGGCCATGCCTTCGACCTGTTCCTCAATGCGGTGAGCCCGCGCGGTCCCATGACCGACGCCTTTCTCGATGCGACGATCAAAGATTATGTCCGCCAATGCTATCCGGTCGCCCGGGTCTCGCCCGCATACGGGATCGATGATGACCAGTTGTTCCGCACCAGCACCGACCTCCCTGCCTCTTTCGCGGAGATGGCGGGGCCGGCGACATTCAGCACGGTCTTCACCGCTGTCGACAAGGGCGGGACGACGGTCAGCTGCAACGAGGCCTGGGAGCATATCGCGGACCGGCTGTCCGACCCTGCTGTGTTCGAAGGCTATTCGGCGCAGGTCTGCCAGCGCACTGGCTATGACATCGACAAGCCCGACCAGCTCGCCCGCTGTCGCCGCAATCTCTCCGAGATGGGCGACATGATGCTGGGCACGCCGCTCACCGCCCAGGCCTTCCTCACCGATGTGCTGCTGGGGACCAGCGTCGGCGATATATTGTTCGAGGACAGTCCGGCGACCGCCTCGCGGGTGATGGCCAACCGGGCCGTCGTCGCAGGCGGCCTGGCGACCATGTCCACCGCCAATGAATGGATGCCGACGATCCGCGCGACCGTGTTCGGGATCATGCTTTTCATGATGCCGATCGCCCTCCTGTTCATCCTCACCCCCATCAACCTTCGGGTCGCGAGCTTCGCGCTGGGGTTGTTCGTATTCGTGGCGCTCTGGGGCGTCATCGATGCGGGCATCTATCAGCTGACGCTGGGCCGGGCAATGGCGGTGCTCGCCGAAATGCGCTCAAACCACCTGGGCGCCAATGCCTGGATGCTGGCTCCCTCTTCCGCCATGAAGGCGCTGGCGATCTTCGGGAGCTTCCGCACGGCGGCGGCAGGCCTGGCCGGTGCGTTCGTGTTCACCGTCTTCCGCTTTTCCGGTAATGTCTTCTCCTCCTTCACCGGCGGCTCGCTGGGCGTCCAGGCGCAGGGCTCGGCTGCCGCCGCTGGCGTGTCCACCTCCGAGGGCCTCGCCTCCGCGCTGGAGGCGCAGGCCTCGGCCATGGGCACGGGCGCGCGCCGTGGCGCAGCGTCGACCTTCGGAGATTTTGGCGAGCGATCGAGCTTCGGCGCCAATCGCGGCTTCGGCGCGGCGGGCGCGGTCGCGGCATCCCATGGCACTGGCGCGCCCGGTGGCGCGGCGATGGGGCTTGGCGCGCTCGATGCCGCCCGCGAGATGGGCGGCCTTGCGCCCGCGCTTGATGGCCGGGACTTGGGCGACCCGGCAACGATCAGCGCGGTTCGCGCGGCGGCAGCTACGGGCGCCATCCACAATTTTGCCGAGAAGGATGCGCTGCGGACCCTCGGCAACCGCTATTTTGGCGCGGGCGAGGCCGGCGAGAAGGCGTTCGGCGCCTTCACCCAGGGGTTGGTTCAGTGGCGAGCGTTCGGGGACACCCGCGCCTATGGCATGATGATGCAGCAGGCCACCCGGCATTTTGAACGGGCCGGTTATGGGAACCAAGATGCCGAACTTAAGGCGAGCGGCGTCGTGGCCGAGGCCAGCGCCGATCCGACGTTCGCGAAACTGATCGCCAATAGCTTCGCCCAGGAGGCGATGCTTCGCAATGACCTGACGGCAGCGCAGGTGCAGGTCGGTGCTATGGAGGGGCGGCGCGACTATGCGGGAGACAGGGTTGCACGTGTGGAGCGCGGCAATGTCGCGACCGAACAGGCCCACCGCACGGGTGGCAATGAAGGCCAGCGCAACGCCGCCGCCATGCTGGGCCTGCCCGTTGACGAGATGAGCCGTCGCATTGCCTTCATTAACGCCCTTTCCGGCGAAGCGCGCTCCTCCGCCATCACGCAGCTCTCCCGCGCCACTGGCCGCGATGAGGCCCAGGTAACCAAGGCGCTCGAGACCTACAAGGCCGCGACGGACCTCGGCACCGCAGACGGGGCGACCGCCGAGGCGGCGCGCGAGGGATCGAGCGTCTATGGACGGACCAAGGAGGCTGCCGGCTACGACTTTGCCGAGCGGTCGGGCAAGCTCGATGCCCAGCGCGAGGTCGGCCATGACGGGACCCGCAGCGCCGCCCGGATCGGCGAACAGCGACGGCAATCGGAGAATTTTGGCTTTGCGCAGGGCGCCGAAGCGGCGGGCATGTCCACGCGCGAAGCCGCCCGTCTCGACAGCTTCATCCGGACGCTTGCCGACGCCAGCGGTAACCAGCTCGATATGGCGGAAGGCGGTGCCGACGGCATTGCCGACCGGGCACGGAACGCCCGGATGACCAGCATCGTTGAACGCGAGCGCCTGTCGCGGATGCAGGGGCTGCTGCGCGCCAACGGCATCGAGATGAGCAAGCGGCAGATCGCCATGGGCCAGAATGGCGATTTCAGCCTCAACCTGACACCCGCGACCGCAACGCAGATGTGGAAGGCGGGCCTGCTCAACGAGAGCCAGCTTGGCGCGGTCGCCAATGGCGGCCATGCACGGTTCAGTCTTGCCCATAATGACCTGCTGGTATCGAGCAGCGCCAGGTTCGAGAAATCCGCCCGCAATGACACCAGCACGCGGTTCGAGGCGGGCAAGCAGGCCGGTCCCGATACGATCGAGCATTTCATGGGCGGTGGCGTGGAAGGTCGCGCAGCCATGGCTAACTGGCTCAAGGGCGGGTTCGAAATGGACAGGATGGGCGATTGGCGCTTGAAGCCCCAGGTCGCGGATACGCTGCAGCGGGATGTGCAGGCGATCATGGCGCAGACGGGTTGGGATCGTTCGATCGGTCGAACTGCGCAAGATCAGAATACGTTCAGCGTATCAGCGCAGAGTGAGATTGGAGGTTCTACATCGCATGTTCGTGGCCCGAGCGGCAGAGCAAAGTCGAATGCAGCCGCCGGCCGAGTGGGAGGATCGATTGGCTTTTCAAGCCAGGAGACAGGGTCGACCAATGAAGTTGCAAGCGCTCAACTCAGCGTGGTAAATTATGATATTAGACACGCGATTTCAAATGCCGAGCGCGCTGCATCCAAAACTCGCAACCCCGCAGAAGCGTTCGCCAGTCACCTCGCAACTGATATCCTTGGCCCGCATGGCCTACGGAACAGATATTTGCGCGAAGCCGATAGCGGTCGGGGAACCACTGACATTACCGCGCCGGTTACATCTCTGGAGCAATCGTCGATTCTTCGCACGGGCCGACTTTCCATAGATCTGGGGCATGGCCCCACGGATGGGAGCCCCGAGTTCAAGACCCGCGATTGATGTTGCCCAGATTGAGCGGGTTCAAAGGGTTGCCGATCCAAAATGTACCTGAACTTGGCTCAAGCGGATCCACCTCTTTCGGCATACCTGATGGGCCAAGCCTCCGCTTTTTCCAATATTCCTCCTCGTCCATCTCATCATCCCCAGCAGCAGCAGGCAAGCGGCTCAAACAGCATTTGATAAATCCAAAGGATAGGACAAAGGCCAAAATCGGCGGATAGAACAAGATGACTAGATATCCACCGGCAGCCGAATGATAAACCTCGGTCAAGGCCTCTATCTTGAGAGACGCGAGCATGCCCAGCCAATAAACGAGCACACCGCTCCACCAGAGCTTCGCATGCCAAGGACGCCAAAGGCAATCGCTAAGCCGTAGAGGCGAGCAACCACTGATCAAACCATCAGTTTCGTTGTCGATTTGCATAGCATTTTCCCAATTCTATACCTACGAATTACCTTTTGCAAACATAACAAAGAATTCTCTCCTGCTCCGCTTCATACGGTTCATGGCAAGCTAAAGCGTGCTTCGGGAGCGACCCATGACCGCGTGGTTGATCGGGTTACAACAAGAGTAGAAAGAAAGGATCTGACAGGGGTTAGCTATACGGCTCCAGCCCATTGGTCCACTTCCTCGATTTGGTCTGACTCCGGCTCAAACGAGATCTTCGGGCAACCCTCAACTGCAAAACTTTCTCCGCAGTCACTATTCGGGTTTGCAGGAAAGCGTAGGCGATCATTGTCATGAGGCCGTGCCTGTGAAGCCCGGTCCATGATCGGCCCTCGAAATGATCGAGACAAAGCACTTCCTTGAGCTGCTGGTGGGCCTGCTCGCAGATCCATCGCGCCTTGATCGCCCCTGCCAGTTGTTTGATCGGTATGTGGGCAGGCAGGTTGGAGAGATAGTATTTTCGTTCGTCATTCGAGCGATGTTCGCCGACCAGCCAGACCTCTTCACCGGGCATATGCTGCGCTCCTGAGGCGCTGATGCGTTGGGGCGCGCCATCGGCGACGCGGACGCGCATGGCGGCAAAGCGCGCGGACAGTCGGCCCTTTGTCCCGCGCCGCCAGCTGACCTGGCGCCATTTGGCACTGTCCAGCATCTTGTGAGCGGCGAGTGAGGAGCTGTCAGGGACAACGCTATTGTTGCGCAGAAACGCCCTACGGGAACCGGAAAGGCTCAACGCCCTCCTTGACCTATGGTCTCCTCAAAGAAGGCGAAAGTAGCCTCGAGCGCCTTGCGCATGTCCGCTGCGGACGCATCGTCGTTTTTCGCCCGAAAGCCATGGAGCGAATTGGGAATCAGAAGGAGCATGGAGGAAACGCCCGCTTCCTTGAGCGCCTTGTCCATTTCCACAGACTGGCCGTAGGGAATATTGGTATCCCCCGTGCCGTGGATCAACAGCATCGGCGGATCTCCCGCATCGACCAGAGCGACCGAGTTAGCGGCTTTCAGCCGGTCCGCCGGGCAGGACTGGATGGCGCATCCCAGATAGCGCGAAGCGGCAGATGTCGGCTCGTCGAAATTCGAGTCGCCGCCGGGAATGACCTGCGCCTTGAGCGTGTTGAAGTCGAACACCCCGTACCAGGCAACGGCGGCCTGAACGCAGTTGGAATAGCCGGCGAGCGGATCGGGCGGCGGGGTAGCGCCTTTTGGGGTATAGGCGGAAAAGACCGGATCGAGCGCCTTTACTCCGCAACTAACCGCCACATTTCCGGAGATATTGCCGCCTGACGATCCCCCCCAAATGGCGAACCGGTTGACGTCGATATCATAGCTTGCCGCATTCTTACGCAGCCACATGATCGCCGACTTGGCGTCCTGCGTCGCTGCCGGGAAGCCCGACTCCTCGCGCAGCCTGTGCTCGATAGACGCGACGATATAGCCCCGCCGCGCGAGCGCCGCCATGGTTTGCAGGAAATGGCCGTGAAAGTCGGGCTGGCGCTTGTTGCCGATCACCCAGCCCCCGCCGTGGACATAGACGATCACCGGCCGCCCGGTCTTGGGTATGGGGCGATCTGCGGGCGGGAGATAAAGGTCGAGTCGCAACGGCCGATAGCCATATTGGGTGGCGTAGGTCAGATCGGCGATCCCGCGCACGCCACCGTCCAGCGTGAACATCAGCTGCGGATAAGGCTGCGGCGCCTGTGGCGCGAGGGAATAGTCGATCGCGCCCGGCTGGGCCGGCCCCGCGCCGGTCAGGGCAAGCCCTGCCGACAGCACCAATATCGCGCGGAATCCCCGCATCATTCGGATCATGTATTTCCCCATGGAAAAGGGCCAGAGCATTGCTCCGGCCCGCCGTCCGATCAGAATTTGGTGCTGACCTTGATCCCGTAGCTCGGGCGATCCGGCAGCGACACTGTGATGGCGTTGCGCGTGGTCGCGATCCCCGCCGCCGTATAGGTGGCGTAGGTACCCCTAGCCAGGCTGGTCGGCGTCTTGTTATTGAAGATGTTCGTTCCGAACAATTCGACCCGCTTGCCGTCCCACTCCGCGCCGACGCGCAGGTTCACCGTCGCGGCCGGCGCCGTATAGGCCAGGTTCGCTTCGGTTTCATACTGTTTGCCGGTATAGATCACATCGCCACGCACATAGGCGTCGAAGATGCCGATCTGCCGGCTGTAGGTGGCAGACGCGGTCCCCGTGATCTTGGGATAGAAGGGCAGTTGCGTACCATAGGGGGTTCCATTGCCGGTCAGGGCGAAGGCGTCCGAACTGTAGGTGTTCAGGATTTTCGTGTCGGCAATGTTGAACGTGCCTTCGAGCAGCAGATTGTCGGTCGCCTTAAAGGTCGTCTCCAACTCGATGCCCTTGACCTCGACCCGGCCGCCCGGCGCGGTGATGACCACCGTTCCGTTGGTAACGCCGGTCGCCTGGGCTGCGGCGTCGGTATAGATCGGGATGGCGCTGGGAATGCCGCGATCGGTCCATTTGCCATAATAGGCGGCAGCCAGGATCCGAACGCGATTGTCGAACAGTTGCGCTTTGTAACCGACTTCGCCCATCCACAGCTTTTCTTCCGGCACAATGCCCTGGACCGGCGCTGCCGCGTCGATCTGCGCCTTCACGAAATCATTTTGCGCATAATAGACGCTGTTGAACGCGCCGGCGCGATTGCCCCGCGAATAGGAGGCGTAGATGGACGAACGCGTATCGGGCTTGAACTGGACGATGAAGCGCGGCGTGAACGCCTTGAACGTATGGGCGAGATAAGAGGTCGTCGTCGAGAAGGTCGTCTGCGACTGCTTGTCGATCTGGTAGCGACCCTCGGCCGAGATCGACAGGTTGTCCATGATGTCATAGGTCAGCGACCCGAAGGCGCTGTAGGTATTTGCTTCCGACAATCCGCGCGGCGTCGCCAGGACATAGCCGGTGGTGCCGTAGGACGTCGTCAGATTGTCATATTCCAGATTCTGATAGTTGACGCCCAGAAGGAACTTCAGCGGCTTGTCCTGCGGGGACTGTACGCGCAATTCGACATATTTGTCCTCGTCCCGCGTATTGCCTTCGGTCAGCGAATAGACATAGCCCAGCCGACCGTTGGCGGCGGTCGCCGCGACATTGGGAATGCCGCGCAGGTCCGCACCGAACTGGGTCTGGAGGAAGCCCCATTTGTTGAGGCCGTAGGAGCCAAGCGCGCTGACGGTGAAGTCGCCCAGGTTCCAGTCCGCGGAAAGGCGGAATTGCCGCGCGTCGCGCTCCAGGCCCAGATGGTCCAGAAAGCCCTTCTTGTGCAGCAGCGTCCCGTTCTGAAGCGCGGTATAGGCCGTCGGCTCGATATATTGCGCCCACGTGGCGCTGCCCATCGGCACGCTGCCCAGTTCGCCGCAGATATAATTGTTCGTGGCGCCGCCCGCAGCATTGCAATCATATTGATCCTGTCCGTAGCGCGCGTTGGCGGGCAGGCCGTCGCTGTCGTTCCAATAGACGCCGAAAAAACGGATTTTCAGATTTTCGGTCGGCTGGGCGAGCAGGCTGAGGCTGATCGACTTGGTGTTGCGTCGGCCCAGCCGCGTGTCGGAATAGACCGAATCCTTGTACTGGCCATCGGTATGATAAGCCCGCCCGCTCAAGCGGAAGGCCAGCTTGTCGGCGATGATGCCGCCCTCGACGCTGGCGTTCAGGTCATAGCTGTTGAAACGCTCATATTGAGCGCTGACGGTGCCGCCCCAGTCAAAGCCGGGCTCGCGCGTGATGAAGTTGACAGCGCCGGCAAAAGTGCCGCGCCCGAAAAAGGCGCTCTGCGGCCCCTTGACGACTTCGACCCGCTCGACATCGGTGACACCGGCGATGTTGCCGCCGCTGACCGGCGCGCCATCGACGAAGATGGTGACGTTCTGGCGGACGGAGGATGCGTTGTTCGGCACCATGCCGCGCATATTATATTGCTTGTAGCCACGGTCGTTGCGGCCGACCGACTGGTTCTGAAAACGAAAGCCGGGCGTGAAGGCGGCAAGGTCCTGAACGTCGGTGATACCGCGCTTATTTAGTGCGTCGCCGGTCAGGGCCGTGATCGCAACCGGAACATCGGTCAAGGTTTCCTTAGACTTACGCGCAGTAACGACGATTTCACCAACACCGGACTGCTCATCTACCGGGTCAGTTTGAGAAAAACCAGCAGTCGGCAGAGCGACACTTGCAAGCAAGACAGCAATAACGCTTTCGATTTGACGCGTATTTTTCATTCCCGGCCCCTAATATTTCTGAAAATCCTGTCCTGCACAGGATTTGTCTTGCGACTATTAATTGTCCAACCGGCTTTTACCTTTCGTCGGCCACGGAGTAAGCTTGGCTATCGTGCAAGCCGTGATATAGGCGTTTCTCTCAAGTATCCGCAGTGCGATCATTCCGGGTCGCCGTCCCGCGCAATGTCATGGTGCGTTCGTCCAGCGGATAGAAGCGCATCGCCAGCACGCTGATCAGCAGAAATGCCGTTGAGAATACGCAATAACAGAGGGTTATGCCTGTAATCGCGCTTTTGGGCTGCGCCACCTGGACGCCGCCATGCGCTTCGACATAACCGAACAGGCCCAGAAACAGCCCGACAAGGGACGCGCCAATCGCCTGCCCGAGCTTCTCGACCATGATGTAGAGGCCTGCAAAGCTGCCCTCTATCCGCTGACCGGTGCTCAGATACTGATATTCGATGGCATCGGGCAGCATCGACTGGCTGACCATGACGATACCGCCATTGCCCAGTCCTGCGGCCAGGCCGATGGCGATGATCAGCCATCCCGGCGTCCCCGGCCCCATCGGCAGCCAGGCAAGCCAGATCAGCGCGGTGAACAGGCCACCGAACGTATAGGTGGAGCGCTTGCCGTACCGGCGGGCCATGGCCAGCCAGAAAGGCTGGGCGATCACCGTGCCGATCGTGAGCGTGCCATAAATGGTGCCGAGCCAAGCGTCCGACATTTCCAGCCGACGCTGGACGAAGAAAGCCGCCGACGCGGTATGCAGGGCCGCTGCGCTCAGCAGCATCAGCTTTGCGCCCTGCAGAATGATGAAAGGACGGTTGCGCATCGCGCTGCGCAATTGCTGGCGATAGGGCACATGGCCGCGCGGATCATAGACCCGCAGACGCGCGTCGCGGGTAAGCCAGAAACAGGCCATCAGCACGGCGAAGATGGTGATCCCGATGACGATGCCCATCGCCCGGTGCCCCACCAGTCCGCCGCCGAAAAAGGCGATCATCGTCGCCGTTGCCCATCCCCCTACGAGATTGCCCAGCGACCCGTTGACGACCCGGAAGGACATGAGCTTGGATCGTTCGTGCGGCCGGTCGGTCATTTCCGCCGGCATCGCCATATACGGCACCGCGAAGACGGCGTAGGACGTGGCGTGGAGTACCAGGAGCACGGCCAGCAACGAAACCGCGCCTGCTTGGCTGGTGACGATCGGCGCGTTGAAGGCGAGCATGAATGTTAACCCACAGGCGAAGGCGCCCGCGAACAGATAGGGGCGACGGCGACCCCAGCGCGATCGCGTCCGGTCGCTGATCGACCCGAAGATCGGATCGGCCACGCCGTCATAGATTTTGGCAAGGGCGAAGACCAGCCCGGCGATCGCCGGCGGAACCGCCATATAATCGGTCATGAAGCGCAGCAGCAGGTAGCTGCCGACCATGAAGCTTGTCAGCCCCAGCGTGCCGAGACTCCAGCCGATATAGAGCTTGAGTGGCATGGGCGGCGCGGCTTCCAGGCTCTGCGCTGCGGACGGATCGGGTTGGAAGGGATGATTCATGGCCGGTTACACGCATCCGCTATAAGGTGAAGCGGCGAGAAAAGCATGATGTCGCCGGCAACGCGCGATCAGGCTGGGATATTATCGCCTGTCGGATAGCGCCCCCATGCTACAGATAGACCCAAGGCCGCAACGCCCGGTCCCGGTCCAGGAAAGCGACGATCTCCGCCGCGCGCTTGAGCGTCAGTTCGATCGCGTCCAGCCCTTCCAGCAACATCGTGCGAGCCTCTTCCTCCAACGCAAAGGGCCAGGCCCGGCCATCGGGTATACCGACCCAGCCATTGGCCAGGTTGACGGTCGGCCGCGCGATATCCGGCTTGGCGACGACCGCCGCGGCGATCATCGCGATGATGTCGGCGGGCAGTTCGACCGGCACGATCCCGTTACGCACGCAATTACCGCGGAAGATCGGGTTGAAACTGGGGGCGACGATGGCCCGGAACCCATATTCCGCCAGCGCCCAGGCCGCATGTTCCCGGCTCGATCCGCAGCCGAAATTGGCCCCGCCCAGCAGGATTTGCGCGGCAGCGAAGGCCGGATCGTTCAGGATGAAGTCGGGATTGCGGTCCCGGCCACCCACGGACAGATAGCGCCAGCCCGCGAACAACCCGTCGGCCAAGCCCGTCTTGGACACCGACTTCATCTCGCGCGACGGGATGATCGCGTCGGTGTCGATATTGTCGCGCAGCAACGGCATTGCGACGGCGGTCAGTTCGGTGAAGGGCGTCATGCGTGGCTCACCTGGCGGGGATCGGCGATGGCGCCGGCAATCGCCGACGCGACGACGGTTTCGGGCGACGCCAGATGTGATCGGGTTTCCGGTCCCTGGCGGCTTTCGAAATTGCGGTTGGTCGATGTCACCACCCGCTCCTGCCGCCCGAAACTCTCGCCCCCCGCGAAGAAGCACATTGAACAGCCCGACTCGCGCCATTCGAACCCGGCATCGCGAAAGATCCGATCCAGCCCCTCGGCCTCCGCCTGCGCCTTCACCGCCGTTGATCCGGGGACGCAGATGGCGCGCACGCCGGGCGCGACCTTGTGCCCGCGCAGCAGCGCCGCCGCGCGGCGCAGGTCGGATATGCGGCTGTTGGTACAGGACCCGATGAAGGCAGCGTCAATCGGCAGGCCCAGCAGCGACTGGCCGGGATTGAGATCCATATAGTTCAGCGCCCGGTCATAAGCCTCGCGGCTGTCCCGCCCCGCCACTTGCTCGAACAGGGGAACCGCGTCGGCGATCGGCACCGCCTGCTGCGGGCTGGTTCCCCAACTCAACATCGGCGCGACCTCCGATGCGTCGAGCAGGATGTCGCTGTCGAACAACGCGGCCGGATCGCCCGCCAACGCCTGCCAATGGGCGAGAGCCGCGTCCCATTGCGCGCCAGTCGGCGCATAGGTCCGCCCCTTGAGATAGGCGAAGGCCGTCTCGTCCGGCGCGATGATGCCGGAAAAAGCCGATAATTCGGTCGCCATGTTGCATAGCGTCAACCGCGCCTCGACGTCGAGCGCCCGGACCGCCGCCCCGGCATATTCCACCACATGCCCCTTGGCGCCGGCGGACCCGATGCGTTGCAGGATATGGAGCGCCAGGTCCTTGGCCGTCACCCCGGTCGCCAGTTCGCCGTCGATGGTGATCCGCATCCGCCTGGGCTTCTTCGCGCGTAGCGTGCCAGTCGCCAGCGCATGTTCCGCCTCGGTCGACCCGATGCCCCAGGCCAGCGCTCCCAGCGCGCCCTGCGAACAGGTATGACTGTCGGGGCAGACCAGCGTGACGCCCGGCAGCACGATCGCCTGCTCGGGCGATATCACATGGACGATCCCCTGCCCCGGATCGCCCAGGTCGAACAGCGTCAGCCCCGCGTCGCGCGCCGCTGTCCGCGTGGCGACGATGAAGTCGCGCCCCGTGGGCATGATGGTGCGGTCGGTCCGACCGGGCAGCGTGTCGACGACATGGTCCATCGTCACGAAGGTCTGGCGCGGCATCACCGGCCTGCGCCCCGCCTCCGCCAGGCTCTGCAAGGCGACTCCGCCGGTGCGTTCATGCAACAGGATGCGGTCGATCGCGAGCAGGCCCGTGCCATCGCCCAGGTCGGCGATCAGATGCTGGTCCCATATCTTGTCGAACAGCGTGCGCGCCATATCCGTCACGCTCACGCGACGATGGCGGCGGCGCGGAGCCGCGCGATATCGGCGCCGCTATAGCCCGCCCGTTCCAGCAGCCGGTCGGTATCCTCGCCGATGCGAGGAATGTCTCGCCCGGCCTGCATCCGTTCGCCGTCCAGCTCCAGCGGCAGCGTAGGCAGCTTCGTCGCCGTCCCGTCCGCCAACGTCACGTCGACAAGGCCCCCGGCGTTGAGATGGGGATCGTCGAACAGCTCGTCCGGCCGGGTGATCGGCGCGAAGGGCAGCCCGATCCTCTCCAGCGTGGCGACGAGCTCGGCACGCTCCATCGCCCCGAACAGGGCGCGAACCTGCGGCAGGATGACCTCGCGCGCCAGCACCCGCTGATTGTTGACCGCATAGTCCGGATTCGCCCCCAGCGCGTCCAGCCCGAACGCCTGGCAGAAGGTGACCCACTGGCCGTCGCTGACGACGCCGACGAACAATTGCTCGCCCTCCATTTTGGTATCGAACACGTCGTAGATCGCCCAGGCCGACACCCGGACCGGCATGGGCTGCGCCGCCTTTCCGGTGACCGCCATCTGCGCCATATGCTGGCCGACCAGGAAAGCCGTTGTTTCGTAAAGCGAGCATTTGACGTCCCCGCCCGCGCCGGTGCGGTGCCGCTTTTGCAGCGCCGCGAGGATACCGATCACGCCGAACATGCCGCCGGTAATGTCGATCACCGACGACCCGGCGCGCAGCGGCCGGCCGGGCGGGCCAGTCATATAGGCAAGGCCGCCCATCATCTGCGTCACTTCGTCGAGCGCGGTCCTCTTCTCATAGGGACCGCCCAGAAACCCCTTGGCCGAACAATAGACGAGGCCGGGATTTTCCGTAGCCAGCGCCTCGCGCGACAACCCCAGCCGCGCCAGCGTGCCGGGACGGAAATTTTCGATCAGGACATCGGCCTGCACCGTGAGCGCCCGCGCCGCCGCCAGCCCTTCGGGCGCTTTCAGATCCAGGCAAATGCTGCTCTTGTTGCGGTTGAACATCGGGAAATAGCCCGCGCCCGAGCCCAGAAGCCGCCGGGTCTGATCGCCGCCGATCGGCTCGATCTTCACCACTTCCGCCCCCAGGTCGGCCAGGATCACGCCGATCGACGGCCCCATGACCATATGGGTGAATTCCACAACCTTGATGCCGCTGAGCGGCAGATCGTCCGGCGCCATGGCGCACTCCTCATTGTCGCGATCGTCCGGTCCGTCCCGGCTGTTCCTGACCCCTGAATAAGTGGCTCTGCCGCTTGGAGGCGGCTGCGATTGGCGACTATCCGCACAGTGGATAAAGGCGGGCCGGCGAATGGACGGCCGGGCGCGGTTGCGGTGCTGTCCTGCCATGAGCATATCTTCCCCCATCGACATTCTCGTCAGCGAAGTGGGGCCGCGCGACGGCCTGCAAAGCGTGCAATCCATCATGCCACTGGCTGCCAAGAAGGCGTGGATCGACGCGGAAGCGGAAGCCGGCGTGCGCGAGATAGAGGTGGGCAGCTTCGTCCCCGCCAAGATCCTGCCCCAGCTGGCCGACACGGCCGAACTGGTCGCCCATGCCCGCACGATAGCGGGGCTGACCGTCGCGGTGCTGGTGCCCAATGCACGCGGGGCAAAGGCGGCGATCGCGGCGGGTGCGCACAAGATCACCCTGCCGCTCTCCGTCTCCGAAACCCATTCGCTCGCCAATCTGCGGCGCACGCATGATCAGGTGATCGACGAAGCCAGGAGCATCGCCCGCATGATCGCCGCGCTCCCGTCCGATCAGCGCCCCCATTTCGAAGGCAGCCTGTCCACCGCCTTCGGCTGCACGCTGGAAGGCCCGATCCCCGACGCGCAGATCGCACGCCTCGCCCAAAGCCTGATGGCGGCAGGCTGCGACGAGGTCGGCCTGTCCGACACGACCGGCTATGCCGATCCGTCCGCCGTCCATCGCCTCGTCAAGCTGGTCCATGACGCGGTGGGCAAGGACGCGCTGAGCGGCATCCACCTCCACAATACACGCGGTCTCGGCCTCGCCAACGCGCTCGCCGCGATCGAATGCGGGCTGACCACGCTCGATTCCTCGCTCGGCGGCCTTGGCGGCTGCCCGTTCGCGCCCGGCGCGTCGGGCAATATCGTGACGGAGGATTTGGTCTTCATGCTCGAAGCCATGGGCCTGCGCACCGGCATCGACATCGCCGCCCTCACCGCCGTCCGCACGATCGTGCGCGACACCCTGCCGAACGAGGAGATGTTCGGTTTCATTCCCGATGCGGGCGTCCCGCTCGGTTTCCAGCCCGCGACCATGAAGGAGTCAATCGCATGAGCATCATCGGCACGAAAATGGTCAGCGATGGCCGCACTGCGCGCGACCTGTTCGAGGAAGTGATGGCCAGCCCAGCGCGCCGGAAATTCGGCTTCGGCGAAAAGCTCGCGATCGTGAACGTTGATTTCCAGCAGGCCTATACGCGGATCGACATGTTCAAGACCGCCTATGAAACCGACCCGCGCCAGATCGAATACACCAACAGCATCTCCCGCCTCGCCCGCGCCAAGGGAATGCCCGTCATCTGGAGCCGGGTCGGCTACAAGGACGATGCCGGCGACGCAGGCGTCTGGGGCACCCGCACCAACACGGAGGATTCGCTCCAGAACATCAAATATGGCAGCGAGCGCCACGCCTTCGATCCCCGGTGCCAGATCGAGCCCGACGACCTGCAATATACCAAGCGGATGCCCTCGGCCTTTTTCGAAACGCCGCTCCACTCCTATCTGCGCTGGCATAAGGTCGACACCGTCGTCGTGACCGGAGGCAGCACGTCGGGCTGCGTGCGCGCCACCGCCGTCGATGCGCTGTCCTACGGCTTCCGCGCGATCGTGCCGATCGAGACATGCGCGGACAAGCATGAAAGCTATCATTTCGCCAACCTGACCGACCTCCAGATCAAATATGCCGATGTGGAGCCGGTGCAGGCCGTCATCGACTGGCTGGAGGCCCGCTGATGCGCGAGGGGGAAATGGATCCGGGGCTCTACGATTTCCGCCCCTATCGCGACCGGGCCAAGGTGCAATGGCCGGGCGGCAAGACGGTGGCGGTCTGGGTATCGCCCAATATCGAGTTTTACGAGCTTGATCCGCCCGCCAACCCCCACCGCAAGAGCTGGACAAAGCCGCATCCCGACGTTGTCGGCTACAGCCATCGCGACCATGGCAACCGCGTCGGCCATTATCGCCTGGCCGAGGTGATGGAGCGCCACGGGTTCAAGGGATCGGTATCCCTCTCGGTCGCCATGTGCCAGCATTGCCCGGAGATCATCGACCAGGTGAACGCGCTCGGCTGGGAATTCTTCAGCCATGGCGTCTACAACACCCGCTACAGCTACGGCATGGACGAAGGCCAGGAACGCGCGCTGATCGAGGATGCGATCCGCACCGTCCGCGACGCGACCGGCCAGACGATCAAGGGCTGGCTCGCCCCGGCCCTCACCCACACGCCGCGCACGCTGGACCTGATCGCCGAATATGGCCTGACCTACACCTGCGATCTCTATCATGACGACCAACCGGGGCCGGTCCATGTCAAGAGCGGCAGGCTCATTTCCATGCCCTACAGCCTGGAGGTGAACGACCATTATGGTTTCTTCGTCTACAATATGTCGCCGCGCGACTATGCCGATACGCTGATCCGTCAGTTCGACCGGCTCGCGCAGGAAGGCGCGACATCGGGCACCGTGATGTGCATCCCGCTCCACGCCTATCTGATCGGCCAGCCGCACCGGATCGGCGCGTTTCAGGAGGTGCTGCGGCACATCGCAGCCGACGGCCGCGCCTGGATCACGCGCAGCGGCGACATCGCCGACCATTATCTCGCCCATCATTATGACGATGCTGCGGCCGACGCCGCACGCTACACGACGGAGGCCCGCTGATGGCGCTCGACCCCGATTATCTGTCCTATGCCATGCGCCGCAAGGGCATGGACCATGACCTCTACCCCTGGTCCAGCCTGTTCGATCGCCCCCCGATCGCCTGGCCGACCGGCAGGGCCGTCGCCGCCTGGTTCGTCGTCAGCCTGGAATGGTTCCCGATCCTGGCCGAAGACAAACCCTTCCGCGCGCCCGGCCATATGCAGACCGCCTATCCGGACTATCGCCACTATACGTCGCGCGAATATGGCACACGAGTCGGCTTCTACCGGATGCTCGACGCCTTCGCGAAGGTCGGCGCGCAGGTGTCGGTCGCCTGCAACGGCGCCATCGCCCAACGCTATCCCTCGATCGTCCGGGACATCGTCGCGGCCGGGCATGAGATCATCGCTCATTCGACCGACATGAACGGCACGATCGCGACCGGCCTGCCCGAAGCCGAGGAACGCGACCTCATCGCCCGCTCGCTCAACGCGATCGAACGGGTCGCAGGCACCCGCCCCACGGGCTGGCTGTCGATCGCCCGGTCGCAAAGCTTCGCCACGCCCCGGCTGCTGAAGGAGGCGGGCCTGACCTACATGTGCGACTGGGCCAATGACGAGTTGCCCTATCGCTTCGCCACGACGGCGGGCGACATCGTCAACCTGCCCCTCAACCATGAACTGTCGGATCGCCAGATCATCACCGTGCAGCAGAGTTCGGCCGACAGCTATGCGCAGCAGGTTGTCGACGCGCTGGACTGGCTATCTGCGGAATCGGCGGCGCATGGCGGTGGTCGGATGCTGCCGCTCCATGTCACGCCCTATATCATGGGCCTGCCCTATCGCATGGGCGCGTTCGAAGATCTGCTGGCCCGCATGGCATCTCGCGACGACCTGTGGTTCGCGCGCGGCGACGCCCTGGTGGAGGCCGCGCTTCCCCACATTTAACCGCCTGTCGGATAAAATGCCGTTGCATACGGCCCCATATCTGTCATCATCCCGTCATGGAAAAAGGCGTTCCGATACGATCCCTCAGCCGCGGCATTGCCGTGTTGCAGGCTATCAATCGAGGCGGCACGATTTCGATGATGGAGATCGCGCGCACTTCCAATGTTCCCTATCCCACCGCGTGCCGCCTGGTGCAGACGCTGGTGCATGAAGGGCTGGTGGAGCGCGAGCCATCGCGGAAAAACTACCGGCCGACCGCGCTCGTCCAGACGCTCGCGCACGGTTTTCAGGGCCATGCCGAACTGGTCCAGTTCTCGCGCCCGCACATCGTAGAACTGACCCGCAAGCTGGGCTGGCCGATCTCGCTTGCCAGCCATGTCGGCCATTCGATGATCATCCGCGATTCCACCCATTCGCTGACGACGCTGACCTTCAATAGTTACTATCCCGGCTATGCCCTGCCGATCCTCGAATGCGCGGCGGGCCTCGTCTATCTGTCCTATCTGCCGGATGATGAGCGGCAGGGCCTGCTCGACGCGCTCAAGCTGATGCCTGACAAGATCACCAACCATGTGATCGACCTGTTCGAGAAGGAGGGGCTGGCCGAACATATCCTGCGCGACGGCCATGCGACCCGCGCCTACAACACCTTCACCCGTAATCCGGGCAAAACCTCCTCGATCGCCGTGCCGATCATCGCACATGGCCATGTCGCTGGAACGCTGACACTGGCCTTTTTTGCGACCGCGCTCAAAATGTCGGATGCGCTTGCGCAATGCCTCGAACCGCTCAAGGCGGCGGCCCGGCGGATCGGCGAGGAAATGACCAATCCGCCGACGCCATTGGAATGACGGCGCCGGCGGGCTGACCGTTAGAGAATTTCGGCTTGCCGTTCGATCGACCGGACCATGGCTTGCTGCAGCATATATTCGTGCCGCAGCGTCGGGTCGGCGGCCAGCTTTTCCATATGGATTTCCTGCGCGCTCTTGGCCGAACCCGGATCGGCTTCCATCGCCGTCTTGTTGCGTATGGTCTGGGCCTGCACGAATTCCTTGGCGACGGTGCGCCGCTGCCTGTCATAATGGTCGAGAAGCGCGTCAGAATGGCCGCCGTCCAGCAGGATGTCGCGCAGCTTGCCCGTCAGATTCCAGGCATCATGGATGCCCGAGTTCATGCCGAAGCCGCCCAACGGGTTGTTGAGGTGCGCGGCATCCCCCGCCAGCAGCACCCGGCCATGGCGGAAGCTGGCGGCGACCCGTTGGTGTACGCGATACAGCGTGCGATGATGGGTCTGCACCCCAGCGCCATCAGGCACGAGTCCGTTAAATACGGCCGTCTTCTTCGCGTCGGACAGCAAGCTGGCATCGCTTTCCTGCTCGTGCGAGGGCACCAACACGCGCCACAGGCCCGGCACGCGCAGCAGCACGCACCACTCCGCCGCGTCCGACATGTAGCTGACATTGGCCAGCCCTTCACAATGCGCTTCGACCGGATAGTCGGTCGACAATGTCAGGAAGCGTTCGGGGTATGTAAAGCCCTCAAAGGCGATGCCGGTCCATTTGCGCACGGTAGAACTCGCGCCGTCCGCGCCGATCAGATAGTCGCACCGGATTGTCTCGACCGCCATCGGGCTTTCGACATGGCAGGTGACTCCTTCGCTGTCCTGCTCGAAGGACAGCAGGCGATGGCCAAAGAGGATCTGGCCATGATCGTGCGTCGCCAGTCGACCGGCCAGCAGCCGGGCAAGCTTGAACTGTTCACATTGCAGGCGGAAGGGATGGCGCACGACATCGCCGATCTCGGTCATGTCGAGGGCGATGACGCTGCCGCTGCGCCGATTGCGATACTGATAGACCGGCGCCTTCAGCCCGTCGGCGATCAGTTCGTCCAGCACGCCCAATTCTTCCAGCATGTCCAGGCTGGGCGGATGAAGCGTCGACGCCCGCATGTCTTCGGGGCAATGGCTGTGGGGTTCGATGAGGATGACATCGATGCCCATCTGCGCCAGGCGATAGGCGGCGACAGTGCCGACCGGGCCGGCGCCCGCGATGAGGACGCGCGTTTTCTTCGTCATGTTCTTGGGTCCTGCGATAAGGGGATTGGGTGCGGTCAGGCCGGGTCGACGAGCAGGCGCATTACCACCTCGCCCGCGCCGGCGCGCAGAGCAGCGGCTGCCTGATATTGGGCGCTGGCGATATAGGCGCGCGCGGCGTCCGCATCGGGGTAACGGCTGACGACGACCCGTTCGCCCGCCGGGCCCTCGCCCTCCAGCCATTCGGCGACCGGCCCCTTGACGATCGACTCTCCGCCAAACTGTTCGGACAGTCCGGCGATGCCCTTGCCATAGGCCGTGAATTTTTCGGCGTCGGTCACCCGAACGGTTGCAACGATATAGGCCGCCATGACCTGCTCCCTGTTTCCTGCGATGACCGACTGTGTGCCAGCTACCGCCCGCCGCCGCGCCGGGATCGGTGCAATCTATCCGCCTGTCGATAAATGCGCGCCCTGCCGATGGCCCGCCGCCTGCCGGCTCCGCACTATGGCGTTCGACAGACATTGCATGAAAAGGACAGGCCGTGGTGGATTCCCTGGGGTATCGCATGAAGTTCGCGGTGGTCGCGCCGTCGACCAACACCAGCGTGGAGCCGGAATATGCCGCCATGCGCCCGCGCGGCGTCACCAATCATTTCTCGCGCATCGCCATCCCCGATACCAGGGTGAGCGATGACGACAGCTTCATGGTGATGCTGGAAAATATCCGCGCCGCCACCTTCGACGCCGTCGACGTGTCCATGTCGATGGAACCGGGCTGCGTCATCATGGGCATGTCGGCCGAAACCTTCTGGGACGGCGCGGAAGGGGCCGAGCGACTGCACCGCAAGATGCTGGAGCGGACCGGCGGCATCCCCGTCATCATGGGATCGACCGCCGTGGACGCCGCGATCAAGGCCTATGAAAATGAAACCGGCCCAATCCGCAAGATCGGCATCCTCACCCCCTACGCCCCGGTCGGCGACGCCAACGTCAAGAAATTCTTCGACGACCAGGGCTATGAGGTCGTTCATATAGAGGGCCTTAAATCCCCTTCCCCCATGATGATCGCGCATGAGGACAAGCAGAAACTCAAGCGCACCGCCATTGCCGTAAGCGAGGGCGTAGACGCGATCATCCAGGCCGGCACCAACCTCGCCTTCGCCGAAGTGGCCGCCATGGCGGAATTCTGGCTGGAAAAGCCGGTCATCGCGATCAATACCGCCACCTATTGGCACGCCCTGCGCAGCATGGGACTGAACGATCAGATGGATGGTTTCGGCGCGCTGCTCCGCCGCTTCTAAAAAGAAAGGTCGCTCACATGGACTATGATTATATCCCGCTGCCCCAGCGCCAGCCGCTCAAATGGCCCAATGGCGCCCGCGTCGCCCTCATCCTGACCTTCAACCTGGAAACCTGGGATCTCACCAAGGACACCGACAAGCCCTATTATGCCGGCGGCCCGTCGATCCTGCCGGACATCCTGCCGGGCAACACGCCCGACTTCCCCAATTACACCTGGCGCGAATATGGCCAGCGCGTCGGCCTGTGGCGCCTCATAGACCTGTTCGACGAACTCGGCGTCAAGGCCAGTTGCACCACCAACGCCGTCACCTTCGACCGGCGCAAGGCGATGACCGACGCCGTGCTGGAACGAGGCTGGGAATTGCTGACCCATAATTGGGAACAGGGCGAACTACTCACCAATTTCGCGGGCGATCCGGCCAAGGAGCGCGAGATCGTGCTGCGCACGCTCGACCAGTTCGAAAAATTCACCGGCCGCAAGTCCAAGGGCTGGCTCTCCTCCTCGCTGCGCGGCACGCTGCAGACGGCGGACATTCTCGCCGAATATGGCTGCACCTTCTACTGCGACATTATGAACGACGATCAGCCCTATCTGCTGCGCACGCCGCACGGGCCCATCGTGTCGGTGCCCTATTCCAACGAAATCAACGATTTCACCTTCATCACGCGCAAGAATTACACGACCGACGAATATCGCGACGTGCTGATCGAGGAACTGGACGTCCTTTACGAAGAGGGCGTGAAGACCGGCCGCATCATGAATCTTGGCCTCCACCCCCATGTGTCGGGCCGCGCCCATCGCATCCGGGCGCTGCGCGAGTTCATCGAACATGCCAAATCCCTGCCCGGCGTCTGGTGGGCCACGCGTGAAGAGATCGCCAACTGGTATCTTCAGAATCATGAAAGCCACATCCCCGGCCAGCTCGGATGAGCCAGAGGGAGCATGTCGCCGCACTGAAGGGCCTGCTGCACGCAGGCCCCGACGGGCGGCGATTGCATAGCGTGCCCGGCTGCTGGGACGGCCTTACCGCGCTGCTCGTCGAGCGTGCCGGCTTTCCCATCACCTTCCTATCGGGCGGGGCGCTGTCGATGGGGCGCTACGGCAGCCCGGACATGGGGCTGGTCACGGCGAGCGAAGTGGCGCAAGCGGTCGCGGTCATCCGCGATCGCATCGCGATCCCGCTGATCGTCGACGCGGACACCGGCTTTGGCAATGCGCTGACCCTCCAACGGTCGCTGCGCGCCTTCGAGCGCGCGGGCGCCAGCGCGGTGCAGATCGAGGATCAGGGCTTCCCCAAGCGCTGCGGCCATATGGCGGGCAAGACCGTCGTGCCGCTCGCCGAGTCGGTCGGACGGATCAGGGCGGCACTCGACGCGCGGCATGACATGCTGGTCATCGCCCGCACAGATGCGCTGGCGGTCGAAGGCTATGATGCCGCAATCGAGCGCGCAGAAGCCTATCTGGACGCGGGCGCGGACCTCATCTTCATCGAAGGCCCCCGCACCCTGTCAGAGCTGGAAGGGATCGCCGGCCGTTTCGCCGGGCGCGTGCCGCTGGTCCATAATCTGGTCGAAGGCGGAGTGACGCCGGTGGACAATGGCGCGGCACTCGAACAGCTGGGCTTCGCCATCGCGCTGCATCCGCTGCTGCTGCTGCACGGCCTCGCCGCGCACGGGCCGCGCTGGCTCGATACGCTGGCCCGCGAGCGCGGCACCGCCAGCCTGTCGGCCGACATCGCCCGGCTTTCCGACATTAACGCGCTGCTGGGCGCGTCCGACCTCATCGATCTTGGAAAACGCTATGACGCCTGAACAGCCCGACCTGAACGCCGATTATGCCGCCGCCGGCTTCGGCGGCAAGGTCCCCTTCGGTCAGCGTCCCGCGCTGCTGATCGTGGACGTCGTGATGGCCTATCTCGACCCCGCCTCGCCGCTCTATGCCGGGGTGGAGGACGCGCTGGCGTCCAACGTCCGCCTGGCCGCGGCGGCCCGCGCGGCGGGCGTGCCGGTCATCTTCACCAATGTCGTCTATCAGCCGGGCGGCATCGACGGCGGCCTGTTCTTCCGCAAGGTGCCTGCCCTCAAAGCGTTCGAGCGCGGATCGCCGGCGGGCGCCTTCCCGCCCGCGCTTCAGCCGCTGCCGGGCGACCTCGTCCTCTCCAAACGATATCCGTCGGCCTTCTTCGGCACCCCGCTGGCATCGACTTTGCACGCGGCCGGATTCGACACGCTGCTCATCACCGGCTTTTCCACCTCCGGCTGCGTCCGCGCCACTGCGCTCGATGCGCTGTGCCACGGCTTTGCCCCCTTCGTCGTGCGCGAGGCATGCGGCGACCGCGACGCCCGCCCCCAGGAACAGAATCTCTTCGATATGGCCGCCAAGATGGCCGAAGTCGTCGGCGAGGCCGAGGCGATCGACCTGATGGACCGCCGCGCGGCAGCGCGAAAAGAGCTTTCGATGTAGGATTTCATCTGCTCCAGACTGTCGGATGACAGCGTATCGTCCGACGGCTGCCCGGGTGCACGCTTATGCCGCAGCCAAAGGCGACATAAGGTGACATGTCAGCCGGTCTTTTGCGGCGTCTTTGTCACTTTACGGCCCCGTCCGATCGCAGGCGCAGTCCTGCCCACAGGCGAATCGCCTGTCATCAAGGCTGTGCCATGGTCGATCCGCCTTACGCCGCCGTCGCCCGGATGGGCTTGACCCGAAGCGATGTATCCATCGACGTCAGCGCCTCGCACCCGTCCTTCGTGACCAGCATCATGTCCTCGACATGGGACGTGCCCCATCCGAACTCATGGTACGGCATGTCCAGCGTGAAGACCATATTCTCCAGGAAGCGCAACTCATGATGGCCGGGCATCTGGTCGCCCACCGACACGGGATGGTCGGTATGCTCCAGGCCGACCGAGTGGGGCCCGGCAATCACGAAGCCGGGGAAGCCTTCATCATGCACCGCCTTCAGAGTCAGGTCGACGATCTCCTTGAACGTCTTGCCCGGCCGGATATTCTCATAGGCGATCTGGAGCGCGCGCGTCACGGTGACATTGCGGTCCAGCATTTCCCTGGTCGGTTCGCCGCAGATCACCGTGCGACCGACATCGCCGCGATATTCCTTGTAGCTGCCGACGGAATCGAGCTTCATCAGTTCGCCCGCCTCGACCACGCCGGTGGCAAGACCGCGCACATTGGCGATGATCCATTCCGACTTGCCACCCTGCTCGATCATGGCGCGGGCGTGAATGCGGCCGATATCGTCCAGCGGCATCCCCGGCTCGATCGCGGCGATCACTGCGTTGATCGCATTTTCGCTCATCTGCCCTGCGGTGCGCAGCAAGTCGATTTCCGCAGGGCTCTTCACCATGCGGATTTCCTTGAAGATGTTGAGCGCATCCACCCCGCCCAGATCCGGCAGGCCCACGGCATTGAGCCAGCCCAGCACGCGCGGATCGTCGAACCCGATGCGCCCTTTGCCCAGCCCCGCCGCCTCGATCGCGGCCTTCAGCGCGCGCGTGGCGGTGATTTCGGGGTTGCTGCTGTGCATCGCATAGCGGGCAAGCAATTGCTGGTCGCGCGGCGCCATCTCCACACCCTCGCGGATCGGATAAGGGGTAAGCCGCTGACCCTGCGCGCTCTGTGGCGTAACGACGCGGTCACCCTCGTCTATTTCCTCGGTGGTGAACTCGAAATCGCGCGGCGGGATGGGCTGGCCGGGCTTGATCCGGGTGATATAGGTCGACACGTTGGGCATCCATGTCGGCACATGCTCCAGATGATAGACGCCCGTTCCCGGCATGATGAGCGCGGCGGGCAGTTCGGGATCGCGCGGCAGGAACGCGTAGAGCGTGTAGTTGCGCGACATGAGGAACATCGGTCCCCAATAATCGCTCAGATAATAGATATTCTCCGGGAAGGCCGCGACCAGGCCGTCCAGCCCGTGCCGTTCCATCACCTCGATCGCGCGCGCCCTGTTCAGCAGCATATCTCGTCCCTTGTCCTGACCCGAAGCCTTGCCTCCTTACTATCGCAAAGCCGGCCACGGTCCTTCATCCCTTTCGCGCTATTCGCAGGGCGATCAAACTGGCCGGCCCGCCTGCAAGCCGCTCCGCGTTCGGCTAGGCCTGCGCCATCCATTTTTCCAGCGGATGACAGACATGCCGATCCAACAGCGTCGCGCCGACGATTTCGATTTCATCATTCCCGTCCTAATCGTAGGCGGTGGCGGCTGCGGCCTGAGCGCCGCGCTAGCGGCGCGGGATGGCGGCGCGGAGGTGCTGGTGGTCGAGCGCGATCCCAAGCCATGGGGCACGACTTCCATGTCCACGGGCCTCATCCCCGCCGCCGGGACGCCCGAACAGGCGGCGCAAGGCATAGAGGACAGCCCCGCCCTCTTCGCGGCGGACATCCAGGCCAAGGCCAGGGGACAGGCCGACCCGGTGATCGTCGATCACCTGGCTAGGCAGTCGGCGGAGACGGTGGCATGGCTGAAGGACGGTCACGGCCTGCCCCTGACCCTGGTGGACGGCTTCACCTATCCAGGCCACAGCGTCCGTCGCATGTATGGAATGACGCACCGGTCGGGCGCCGAACTGATGGCGAAGCTGGAGGAAAGCGCGGTCTCGGCCGGCGCGGATATCCTGACCGACGCGGTCGTGACGACGCTCTACACCGATGGAGAGGTCATGACCGGCGTCGGCGTCGAACGGCCCGATGGCAGCATGGAAGCGATCGGTTGCCGCGCGCTCATTCTGGCCTGCTGCGGCTTTGCCGGCAATGCCGACATGGTCGCGCGCTACATTCCCGAACTCGACGGCGCGGTCTTCAACGGCCATCCGGGCAACAAGGGCGACGCCATCCTCTGGGGACTGGACCTGGGTGCCGCGATCGGCGACGTCGCCGCCTATCAGGGCCATGGTGGGCTTGCGGTCGGCCATGCGGTCACGATCAACTGGCCCGCGATCCTGGAAGGCGGCTTTCAGGTCAATGTGCGCGGCGAACGCTTCTCTGACGAATCGAAGGGCTATTCCGAACAAGCGGTCAAGATCATCGCCCAGCCCGATCATGTTGCCTGGACCGTGTTCGACCAGCGCTGTTACGATGTGATGACCCAATTTGAGGATTTCCAGCAAGCGATCGCCGCCGGCGCCATTCTCATGGGGCAGGACATTACGCAACTGGCGTCCGCCTGCCGACTGCCCGTGGGCGCGCTCGCCGGCAGCTTCGACGAAGCCGAAGCATCCCGCGCCACAAAACACGCCGACCGCTTCGGCCGCCAGTTCCTGACCGACCGGCCTACGCTCACCGCCCCCTTCTATGCCGTCAAGGTGACGGGCGCGCTCTACCACACGCAGGGCGGGCTGGAGGTCGACCAGGACGCGCGCGTCCTGCGCGCGGACGGGACGCCATTCCCCAACCTGTTCGCTGGGGGCGGCGCGGCACGGGGTGTGTCAGGGTCGGACGCGGCGGGTTATATCGCGGGCAACGGGCTTCTGACCGCGACGACGCTCGGCAAGATCGCCGGCCGCGTCGCTGCCGCCCAAGTCACGGGCTGACATCTAACGATTAGTCCGATACATATCGGGGCGCGCACGATCGGGCTTTGCGCTGTGGATAGCCGCTATTCAAATTGCCGCGATCCATGGCCTCTCAGAGCGCATCGCGTCGAGGCATCTGTAGAATCACCTTTCCTATAGCAACGTGATAGCTTCCCCGGACGCAAGGATGTACCGCCGTCGCGCGACGACAGTACATCCCTGCGACCCTCGGCCACCTGTCAGGGCGCGGAGGATTATTTGAAACCGAACTTTAGGGTCACGCCATAGGTCGCCGGTTTGGCCGCGTAGCGGACGACGACATCCTGTGTGACGAACTGATTGGTCCAGTAATATTCGTTGAAGACATTGCGTCCCCACACAGACAGGCTCCACCTGTCGTCCCGCGCTTTAATGCCGAGGCGCATATCAACCGTGGTGAAAGCGTCAATGACCGACGACGGCGCAATCCCGAGCGTGGAATTGGTCGTGCTGTTGTAAAGCACGTTCGCGCCCACAAAAGCGTTCATATCGTCATTCAAATCCCATTCGTAGTTGATGTCCCCGACCACATGCCATTTTGGCGAGAACGGCAACGATGATCCACTAAAGTCACCTGCTACCCGTTCATTGTTTATACCGGTGAAATCCAACACTTTGGAGTCAACATAGGTAACTGCACCGCGCAGGGTCAGGCCCGACACCGGCCGTGCCGTGATCTCGACCTCCGCACCATTGATCCGAGATTTCGGCACATTCACCAGCTTCTCTAACTGATTGAATACCGGATCGATCACGAGACCACGGATCTGCTTGTCCTTGTAGATATAGTGGAAGGCGGCGATATTAAACTGGAGAGCGCGATCCAGCGCCGAAATCTTCGCGCCGACTTCATAAGCCGTTACCGATTCCTGAGTCACCGGCGTCAATTGCGCCGTCGTGGAGGCCGGCAAGGTTGGGAAACTGCCCGACTTGTAGCCCCGGGATGTCAAAGCGTAGAGGAGGACGTCTTGCGTCGGTTTGTAGTTGACGCCCAACCGCCAAGAGAAGTTATCCTCGTTCAGACTATCGGTATATGGCACGCGTGTATTTTCGAAGGTCGTCGCATCCATGCTGAGGCAGGACGTGGGACCGAGCGGCGCGCCGGGCGTGCCCGAAATCGCGTCAGACAGAACCCCAAATGTCGTCTGCATGCCAATGTCGCCAGTCATGCAGGATGTATAGTCATTCTTGCTCTTGGCGTAACGGGCGCCCGCCAGCAGGGTCAATTGCTGCGTCACTTCCGCCTCGACATTGCCGAAGATCGCCCAGTCGCGGATGTCCTGCGTGATCGTCGTCGTCGACGCGGCGATCCAGGGTCCGCCCGGCAGAATGGCGGTGTTGGTGGAATCCCCGGTCAGAATATCATTTGCGCTGCGCACTTTGTTTTTCGCATAGTTTCCGCCGATCAGCCAGTTGATTCCATGCATGTCGCCGGAAAGCCGCAGTTCCTGATTGAAGCTCGTGACGCGACCATCCGCGTTGACACCAGCATTCTTCAAAGGCGTGCCGTCGCGATCGACGGAATAATTCTCGTTGTAGCGCGAATAAGCGGTGATCGACGTAAGCGTGATGTCGTCGGTCAACTCATAGTCGCCGCGCAGCGAAAGCTGATAGAAACCATCGTCGCGCGTCAGATCCCGATCACTGTCCCAGTCGGCGGCCCTGGCGTTATCCGGCGCCGGGCTCAAGGTCCGGAACACGGCGATCCGGCGCAGTGTCTCGGTCAGATCCGCGGCACCGGCGGCTGCGGCAAACGGCGCCGTCGCCTCGTTCAGTTGCAGGAACAGACCCTGAAGCTGGCCGGCCTGCGTGTCGGACTTGTCGCGCCAGCCATTGGCGCTGAACAGCATCGTCAGGCGCTCGGTGGGCTTCCACTCTGCCTGAAAACGGCCACGCAACTGATCCTGACGACCGAGGCTGGCGTCGCGATTGTAATTATACTGCCACGGCCCGGATATGGTCGCCGCCCCTGCCAATCGAACGGCCAGAGTGTCGCTGACCGGGCCACTGATGAAGGCTTCGCCATCGAATGTATTGAATCGGCCATAGGATGCGGTCACGCCCGCTTCGAGCGATTGCGTTGGCTTGGCAGCGATATAGTTGATCGCGCCACCGGTCGAATTTTGTCCGAAGAGAATGCCCTGCGGCCCCTTCAGAACCTCGACCCGCTCCAGATCGAGCGATACGCCTTGCGTGAACGCGCCATAGGCCAGCGGCACCTGATCGACATAGACGCTAACGGCGGGGCTGGCGCCCAGCGTGTAATCGTTGAAGCCAACGCCGCGCAGCGTGTAAAGCGGCGTGCCATCCTGGCTCTTCGTAAAGGTGAAGCCGGGCGTGATCTTGGCCAGATCGCCTGCATTGCTGACGCCCGCCGATGCCAGTTGATCCGCCGAAGCCGCCGTGATCGACAGGCCGACGTCATTCAGGTTCTGCGCCCGCTTCTGGGCGGTGACGATAATGTCGGCCACACCCCCTGAGGAGGCCTGTTCAGGCCCCTGCGTTGGCGATGCCGACTGTTCCTGCGCAAAAACTGAAGAAACATTCGCGACCGCAATCACCGAAACCGCAGTTGCAAGAAGCCGCGACGAAAATTTCGTCATCATAATCCCCTCCAGATCATGCGGTTTTACTCGATGGAAACCGCGTTTTTACTGTGCATCCTGTGATAGTCCATCTGGCGGACGACAACATGGCGGGCCGTGACAGTTTGGAGCGAAACGCGCCATGATGGATAGATCGGAGCGTCAAACCACTGGCTGGATGTTTGCCGGCCAGACGAGCTTAAGGCTTTCCAGACCGCAGGTTACGCCCAATATATTGACCGGAGCAGCGCCTGGCGCCAGAGCGAAATCAGGAATGCGGCGCAGCCACTCTCGAAGGAAGATCGATATTTCACGGCGTGCCAGCGTAGCGCCCGGGCAGCTATGGGGGCCAGCCCCGAAAGCCAGATGGCGCGCTGGCTTATCCCTGTCGAACCTGACCAACAGTGGATCGTCCACGCGGCGATCATCCAGACCGCAAAGCATGTTGATCGGCAAAATCGTATCATTCGCTCGGAATGGGACGCCCTTGTAATCAAAGTCTTCCTGAACCACGCGTGCCGCCTGCACGATGCCGAAACGCCGGAACAGTTCCTCCATTGCATCGCGAACGAAACGATCATCGTCCAGTCGGGCGGTCAGCACCGCGCGATGCTCAGCATGGGTGGCAAGAAACAGCGTGATGTATGACAGCATGGATGCGATCGTATCCAGCCCCCCAAAGAGGATGAGCGTCATATAGGATATGGCGTCCGTTTCGTTGATCACCTCATCCCCGACCGTCGCATTGACGACGATAGAGGCCAGATCATTCCCGGGCTTTGCCCGCCGGGCCCGCACAATGTCCGTGACATAAAGAAAGATCGCCTGTTGCGCCTGCTGGCGGGCGTCCAACGTGCCGCCCTTGATGAAGCGTTCCACCAGTGGGATCAGATAGTGGCGTTCCTCTCGCGGCAGTTCTACCAGATCAAGAAAGATGTTCATCGGCATGATGTTGGCAAAATCGGCCACGAAATCGCATTCGCCGCGATCGATCAGATTGTCGATCAGATCGTCGACAAGCTGACGCACTCGCGGTTCCATATCATCCACGATTTTGGGGAAGAGGGCGCGGCTGAGCGGCTTGCGCAATTCCGTGTGCAACGGCGGATCACTTTCCAGCGGCAGAGATCGCGGCGCGTTATCATCCCTCGGCAGAAAAACGCGCTTGCTGGAAAATCGCCGGGGATCGCGCAGCATCATCTCCACATCTTCCGCACGAGTCGCAACCCAATGCCCCCCATTATGCGGAGTCCAGAAAATGTCGGGGCTTGCGCCTTGAACGGCGTGAAACGCCGCCTGAGCATCCGCCGTGCCACCCGGCACGCTGTACATGTTGAAATCCACGACCAGCGCCTCTGGCACATGATCTGGCCGATCCGCCAGCGCAGCCGTTACACCCTCTTCCTGCATCGGTTTTCTCCTGAAATTCTATGGCAGTTTTTAGCTTTATTGAATATCACTTCAATATTGTTGGCGGAGCATAACGGGACATGGTTCAGCGGATCATGACAATGCGACACAATCCCTATTTAAGGGTTGCCCCATAGGGCGAGCGGGATCAGAAATCCGGCATGACACAGGAAAAGCGAAGTTCGCCAAAAAGGAGAGCAGTCCGGCTCTCGCCCGATGATCGCCGCGCCCAGTTACGCACTGTCACCCTTGAGCTCCTGGCCGAACATGGTCTGGGCCACACGAACCATTCGATGGTCGCGAAGCGGGCAGGCGTGTCACTGCCGACCATTATGCATTATTATACCGACCATGGCGATCTGGTGGACGATGTTCTGGCCGATGTCGCGGACTTCCTGCTGAACGACATCGCGTCACGCGCAGCGACACAGGAACCCGATCCCATCATGGCGATCGAGGAAATGCTGGTGTCTCTTGCCCGATCGATCGATACGGATCAGCATATCGTGCGGACATGGCTGGCCTGGAGTACCGCTACGCGCCACCCGGCGTGGCCCCGCTACCTTGCCTTCCGTGAAGCGGCGTGCGCAATCGTCGCAAAGAAGCTAAACGAAGGGCGTGCCCTCGGTGCGGTCAGCAAGAATATGATTATTGAAGAAGCCGCAGAAGTTGTCGTCGGACTGGCGCATATGATTACTCAAATGCGGTTTACCGGGTCCACGATCGTGCAGACCCGGCTTGCCGTGCAACATCTGTTGAATGGCTATCTTGGAGGCACCGCTCTACCCCGTTTCAGTTGAAGGCGGCCTCCTCAACCTGTTCAACAAGTGCGCGGGCTTCGTCGAATTTGCGCCATATGGCTGGCTCCAGCGCCCTTACCTTATCGACGTTGGCCTCTTTGACATGGCCATAGCCTCTGATCTGTGCGGGCAGGGAAGCGAGTTCGACCGCGGCGGCATGGTTGTGCGGGGCAAGCCGCTCTGCGACGGTGCGCATCTGCGCCTCATAATGGTCGATCAGGCCGCGCTCCATGCGGCGTTCCTCGGTATAGCCGAAGACGTCGAACGCGGTCCCGCGCAGCCCTTTCAGGCGAGCAAGCAAGCCGAACGCATGGCCGACCCACGGCCCGAACTCGCGCTTCAGAAGATGCCCCGTCTCAGGATCGCGCTTGGAGAACAGCGGCGGCGCCAGATTGTAGCGCAGCTTGGCACCATCCTCGAACGTCTCCTTCAGTTGCTGCCGGAACGCCGGGTCGGCGTGCAGCCGGGCCACCTCATATTCATCCTTGTAGCTCATGAGCTTGGCGAAGTTGCGCGCCACCATCACCGACAGGCCGTCCCTGCCCGGCGTGACCCGCTGTTCCGCCTGCGCCACCAGATCGACCAGATCGCGGTAGCGCTGCGCCCAGCCCGCATTCTGATAATCGGTCAGCAGGCGCGTGCGATGGGCGACGATATCCTCCAGCTTCGTGAGCGGCTGGAACTCGATCTCCTGCACCTGTGCGGCCACCGCCTGTTCGATCCGGCCGGGATCGACCGCCTGCAACCGCCCCAGCGAGAAGGCCGCCTTGTTGAACGGTATCGCGACGCCGTTGATCTCCACCGCCCGCTCGATCGCCTCTGGCGAGACCGGAAGCAGCCCCAGCTGGCTGGCATAGCCCAGCATGAACAGATTGGCCGCGATCGTATCGCCCAGCAGCGCGAGACCAAGGCCAGTGGCGTCGACGCTTTCCAGCTGCGCTGACATTTTGCCCAGACGGCGCACCAGCAGACTCTGATCAAGCGTCAGGTCGGGGTTGCGCTGGAACGCCGGGGTCGGGGTGACGCGGGCGTTGACCACGACCTTCGTTCGCTCGCCGTCCAGCGTGATCGCCGGTTCCTTGGCGAGTGCGGCAACGGCGTCGAACGCCAGCGCAAGGTCGGCTTCGCCGATGCCCAGCTTCTGCGCGCCCAGATCCTCATTCTGCGCGGCGATGCGGACATGGCTGAACACCGCGCCATTCTTCTGGCTAAGGCCCGTCATGTCGAACACGGAGGTCGACTTGCCTTCCAGATGCGCGGCCATCGCCAGCAGCGCGCCGATCGTGACAACCCCGGTCCCGCCAATGCCCGACACCATGATATTATAGGCGCCCCCTGTCAGCGGCACCAGCGCGGGCGACGGCAGGGCGATGTCGGTTTCGCTGGCCAGCTGCGCCTTCTTCGGCTTGCGCGGTTCGGCGTCCAGCACCGTCACGAAGCTGGGGCAGAAGCCCTTTACGCAGCTATAATCCTTGTTGCAGTTGGACTGGTCAATCTGCCGCTTGCGGCCCAGTTCCGTCTCCTTGGGCCAGACGCTGACGCAGTTGGACTGGACCGAACAGTCGCCGCATCCCTCGCATACCGCCGGGTTGATGAACATGCGCTTGGCCGGGTCGGGAAACTTGCCCCGTTTGCGGCGACGGCGCTTTTCCGCCGCGCAGGTCTGTTCATAGACGATGACGGTCACGCCCGACACATCGCGCAGTTCCTTTTGAACGGCATCATAAGTGTCGCGATGATGGACGGTGACGCCGGGGCCAAGCCCGCTCTGCGCGTCGTAAAGTTCGGGCCGGTCGGTCACGACGACACAGCGCGTCGCCCCTTCGGCCAGCACCTGCCGGGTAATGTCGCCGGGCGTCAGCGGTCCGTCCACTGGCTGGCCGCCGGTCATCGCCACGGCATCGTTAAACAGGATTTTGAAGGTCATGTTGACCTTTGCCGCGACCGCGCCCCGCACCGCCAGCAGGCCGCTGTGATAGTAAGTGCCATCCCCCATATTCTGGAAGATATGATCCATGTCGCTGAAGTAGGCGAGGCTGTACCAATGCGCGCCCTCCCCACCCATTTGCGTGTTGGGCAGCATCTCCGGCCCGGAATACATCGCCATCGCGTGGCAGCCGATGCCGCCTGCCGCGATCGATCCTTCGGGGAAGCGGGTGCCGGTGTTGTGCGGGCAGCCCGAACAGAAATAGGGCGACCGCGCCGCATCGGCGGGCTTGAGCGCCGCCACCGTCTCCAGCTGGCGCGACAGCCGCTGCGCGCGTGCCGTCAGCGCTTCGTCGTTCACGCCCAGACGCCGCAGCCGTTCGGCGATGACGATCGCCAGTTGCACCGGCTCCAGCTGCTCGTCCGCCGGGATCATCGCCACCCCGTCCTCGTCGAGCTTGCCCACGATGCGCGGCATGGTCGCCTGACCATAGAGAATCGTCTTGGCCTGATTCTCGACCAGCGGGTCCTTCTCCTCGATGATCAGCAGTTCGCTCTGCCCGGCGGCGAACTCGGCCAGCCCCTCGCGCTCGACCGGGTACATGCAGCCCAGCTTATAGAAGGACAGGCCCAGCGCTGCTGCTGCGTCCCGGTCCAGCCCCAGCATCTTGAGCGCCTGCCGCACATCCTGCACCGCCTTGCCGGTCGACACGATGCCCAGCCGCCGCTGCGGCGCATCAATCAGCGTGCGGTCGATGCCGTTGGCGCGCACGAACTTGCCGATCAGCGGCCAGCGATAGCGCTTCAGCACGATCTCCGACCCGATGCGGTCGATATGGGTGGGGTAGTTGTGGAAGCCGTTGGCCGGGGCCGGGCCGCGATCGGGGCAAACCGGGCCATTGTCCCGCATCCCCACATCGACCGTCATCGTCTGTTCCAGCGTCTCGTTGGTCAACTTGAAGCCGGTATAGAGGCCGGTATAGCGCGACATGGCAAAGCCCAGCAGGCCAAGGTCGATCACATCCTGCACGTCGGACGGCGCCAGAATGGGCATGCCCGCATGCATCAGCGCCACCTCGCTCTGATGCGCCACGGTGGAGGATTTGCCGCTATGGTCGTCGCCCGCGACGATCAGCACACCGCCATTCGGGTTCGTGCCCGCGATATTGCCATGTTTGAACGGATCGCCAGACCGGTCCACGCCTGGCCCCTTGCCGTACCAGATGGCGAACACACCGTCGCGATTGGCACCCGGCGTGGTCGCCAGCATCTGCGTACCCCAGACGGCGGTCGCCGCCAGATCCTCGTTCACGCCGGGCTGAAACAGGATATCGTGGCTTTTGAGCAGATCCTTCGCCCGCCACAGTTCCAGATCATAGGTGCCCAGCGGCGAACCGCGATAGCCCGAGATAAATCCCGCCGTATTGAGTCCGTTGCGGCTGTCGATCTCCTTCTGGAGCAGCGGCACGCGGATCAGCGCATGAGTGCCGCTCATGATCACGCGGCCATCGTCGACCGTATATTTATCGTCCAGTTTAACGTCACGCATGATGGGTCTCTTTCAGCTCCGGCTCTTGCCAGGCGGCCGCCTTGTCGCGGAGGTAGGCAGCAAAAGCGGTGTCAAAATCGGAAAGGACGGCCCGGCTGCTCGGCCGATCGGCCATCGCGTCGAACCAGTCGCGAAGGCCCTCCACCTGATCCAGCAGCGACATGTCCCAGGTGAAGCCCGCCACCCGTTCGCCTATGTCGAAGGTGTAGAAGGAAAAGAGGTCGGCGGTCGTCAGCGCCTCCCCCATCAAAAAGGGCCTGGGCGTCACCAGATGCCCCACCGCCCGCATGGCGCGATCCAGCACCGGGCGCGCGGCGGCAACGGCCTGCTCGCTGTTGGTCCCGCCCATGAACACACCGGGGAACAGCGTGCGCAGCGGCGCCTCGACATAGAGCTGCACGATGTTGATGACCTGCCGCACCTTCGCCCGCGCAAAGGGGTCGGACGGCAGCAACGGAACGCCGCCCGCCGCTTCCTCCAGATAATCGAGGATCGCCACCGTTTCGGCGATGCAACCCTGCGGCGTCTCCAGATAGGGTATCTTCCCCATCGCGCTGCGCGCAAGAAACGCTTCCTCCTGACCCGCGCGCTCAGAGACCAGCTCGAACACCACGCCCTTCTCGATCAGCGCAGCACGGGCAGCGTTATAATAGTTGCTCACAGGATAGCCGTGCAGGCGTAATGCGTCAGGCCGGGACATTGACGGACACCAATATATCGTCGCCATCGCGCTGGACGGCATAGGTAGTCAGAATAAGGTCCGGGTCTTCCTCGCAACTGCCCGACGGCAGATTGAAGGTCCAGCCGTGCCATGGGCAGATCAGCTGGCCGTTGCAGATTTCGCCCTGATGGAGGGGCCCTTGCGCATGGGGACAGCGCGCCGCCGTCGCGACCGGCTCCCCCTCGACAAGGAACACCAGCAATTTGGTCCCGTCAACGGTGGCCCGGATCGGCTGTTTAGCCGCCAGTTCCGCCATGGTTCCTACCTTGTGCATCCCGCCCACTCTCCTTGCGCCATTTGCGTCTCTGATCGATACCTATCTCGATGTGGCGCCTGCGGGCATGGCCGACAACGCCATGTCACGGCAAAACGTGACACTACGCCCGGTTTCGCCACAAATTGCGTTGACGGGGGCCTTCCAAAGCGCGACCCTAAGCCCAGCAAAAAATGGACAATATGTCCCTGTCGCTTTTAGGAGAGTGACGTGACTGGAACGGGCATTGCACGGTCAGCTTCGACGGGCTGGGTATTGGCGATAATTCGCGCCATGCGAACCGAGGGGGTCGATACCGATGCCGTGCTGGCCGAAATCGGGATGGACCCGGCGCTGCTGGAGGGCGGATTCAGCCGTTATTCTCAGGCCGATGTCGGCAAATTGTGGCGCAGGGCGGTCGAACTGACCGGCGACCCGGATTTCGGTTTCAAGGTCGCTGCCGAAGTGCGTCCCGCGACCTTCCATGTGGTCGGCTATTCGATGAGCTGTTCATCGACCTTGTCGAAGGCGCTGCACCGCTTCGCCTATTATTGCCGCCTGATATCCGATTCCGCCACGGCAACGCTGACGGAAACGCAGGATCAGGTCATGCTCGAATTCCACTTCGACACGGGCGGCGCTCCACCGATCTATCAGACAGTCGATACCGTGGTCGCCAGCGTGCTGTCCTACCTTCGCTGGATCATCAACGAACGGCTGGTGCCGGTGGAGGTCCGCTTCGCCCATGAAAAGCCAGTAATGACCGCTAACTTCTCCAAATTCTTCGGCTGCCCGGTGCGGTTCGAGGATGCGCAAAACTGCATCGTCTTCCGCAAGCAGGATCTGGAACGGCGCATCCTGTCCTCTGACGAGGAACTGGCGTCGCTGCTGGACGGCGCGGCCAATCGCCATCTGGAACAGCGTATGGTCGGCCGCTTTGCAACGCGGGTCCGCGATCTGATGATCGCCCAATTGCCCGATGAAGTGCCGTCGAAGGTGGAAACGGCGCGGCGTCTGGGCATGACCGAGAGGACGTTGCTGCGACGGCTGAAAAATGAGGGGACAACCTTCGCCGATGTGCTGCGGCAATTGCGCGAAGAACTGGCTTTCCAATATCTTCAACGCGGCATGTGCCTTAGCGAAGTTGCCTATCAGCTCGGCTTTTCCGACAACGGCACCTTCTCCCGCGCATTCAAGCAATGGACCGGCCGTCGCCCCAGCACCGTTTTCAGCGAAGAGCCGGTGGCGAAGGCGGCCTAAACCGCCTTCCTGTACTCAGCTCAGGTCTGGATGTACGCGACCTGGGTGTGGGTATATTCGTATAGTCCGTGCTTGCCGTCCGTGCCGCCAATGCCTGACTTGCGTACCCCGGCATGGAAGCCCTGAATCGCCTCGAAATGCTCGCGGTTCACATAGGTTTCGCCGAAACGCAACTCTGAAATCGCCTTCATCGCCGACGACAGGCTGCGGGTGAAGATGGAGGAGGACAGGCCATAATCGCTGGCATTGGCAAGGGTGATGCCTTCGTCCAGATCACAAATCTCATTAACCACGATCACTGGCCCAAAAATCTCCCGGTGCATGATGTCCATGTCGGGCGTTGTGCCGGAAAGTAGGGTGGGTTGATAATGGCAGCCCGGACCGTCGAGCGCCGATCCGCCCGCCAGCACGTCCGCTCCAAGCGAACGGGCATTGTCGACCAGCGCTTCGATCCGCTGGACCGCCGCACGATTGATGACTGGCCCCATTGCCACGGGCGCCTCGCCCAAAGGATCGCCCTGACTGATCGCCCCGACGGACGCGGCCAGCTTTTCGCGGAGTTGGTGCGCCACGCCCTTCTGGACATAGACACGCTCGGCGCAGTTGCAGGCCTGCCCCGCATTGATCGTCTTGGACATGGTCAGCGTCTGGACCGCCAGATCCACATCCGCATCGTCGAGCACGATCACAGGCGCTTTCCCGCCCAGTTCCAAATTGACCTTTGTGATGTTGCGCGCCGCGCTGGCCATGATCGCGGAACCAGCGGCAGAACTGCCGGTGAAACTGATCATTTGCACCGTTGGATGCGTCACCAGCGCCGCCCCCGTCGTCTCGCCGCGCCCGCAGACAAGGTTGAAGACGCCCGCAGGCAGGTCAGTCTCCGCCACAAGACGCGCAAAGGCCGCCGCACCGAAGGGCGTTTCCTCCGACGGCTTCACCACGATCGTATTGCCGGTGACAAGGGCAGGCGCCACCTTGCGCGCAACCATGAAGAAGGGAAAATTCCATGGCAGGATACCCGCAACCACCCCCATCGGTCGCCGAAACATCAGCATAGTTTCACCCGGGCGGTCGCTGGAGATCACCTCCCCCTCGATTCTGCGGCCCCATTCGGCCATATAGTCGAGATATTCGGCCGTCAGCGCGATCTCCATCTCCGCAAGGGGTAGAACCTTGCCCTGCTCCAGAGCGGTGATCCGTGCCAGTTCCGGCAATTTCTCCCGGATTTTCGTAGCGATCGCTCGCAGCGCAAGTCCGCGTGTATGGGCGGGCAAGCGGCCCCAATCCGCCTGAGCAGCATCGGCGGCGCGAAGAGCGGCATCGACCACACCCATGTCCGCATCGGGCGCGCGTCCGATCAGGGCGCCCGTTGCGGGGTTGAGGACCTCGATCATAGTGTTGCCAGAGGTGAATTCGCCGCCGATGAAATTTTCGAATCTTAGGTCCATGATAGGTACCGCCCTGATCAGAGGATGTTTCGCAGTTGCGTGGTGGAGCGCCCGGAATCCTTGTCGGCAAGGAAGTCCGGCACATCGGTCGCCAATCGAATATGATTGCGGCCCAGATCGCTGAGGCTGGCGCAACCGAGCAGGCCCAGTGTGCGTTCGGTCTCGGCACGCAGCAGTTCCAGAACGCGCGCGACGCCAGCAGCACCAAAGGCGCTGAGGCCGTAGAGATAGGGCCGCCCCGTCATGCAGGCGGTCGCCCCCATGGCAAGCGCCTTCACGATATGACTGCCGCGACGAATGCCGCCGTCCAGGATGATCTCCAGCCGATCGCCCGTCGCATCCACAATATCCGCCAGCAGGTCGATCGTGGGCGCGGCGCTATCCAGCTGGCGGCCGCCATGATTGGACAGGATGACCGCGGTTGCGCCCGATGCGGCCGCCATGCGCGCATCGCGAACGGACTGGATGCCTTTGATCGCGAAAGAACCGCCCCAATATTGCGCGATGCGTTCCACCGCACTCCAGGTGATGTTCCGTTCCATGCGCGCCGCGAAATAGGCCGACAGGGTTGAAAGATCGCCGCCGCTGCCCTCCGCAGCGCCGACATTTGGCAGGCTGAACGCCGTGCTGGTCAGATAATCGGCACACCAGCGCGGACGCAATGCGAAGGCCATCAGGCTGGCGGGCGTCAGGCGGGGCGGCACGGTCAGGCCAGTTCGCAAATCCCTTTCGCGGTTTCCCGCGACGACCGTATCCACCGTCAGACAGAGGGCGTCAAAACCAGCCGCCTTGCAGCGATCGATCATCGCGAAATTCAGCTGCTCGTCATTCAGCAGATAAAGCTGAAAAATCTTCGCCCCTGTGCTGGCCTGTCCGACGTCCTCTATGCTGGATGTCGCCATGGTGGAGAGACCATAGCCCACGCCGCTGCGCTCCGCCTCCCGCGCGACGCCCAGTTCGCCGTCGCGATGGAACATGCGGGTCATGCCTGTGGGCGCCAGCAGGAGGGGCCATGCCAGATCGCGGCCCAGCACCCTGCGGGACATATCGATCGACCGGACATCCTTCAGATAATCGGGGACCAAATTGTAGCGATCGAACCCCTCGACATTGGCCTGCACGGTCCGTTCGTCATCCGCGCCGCCAGCGATATAATGATAGAGCGGCGCAGGCAGACGTTTCCGCGCGAGCCGCTCGAAATCGGCGATATTATGGCAATTGCCGGTTCGAGCCATGCCCGTCAGGCCTCCCTAGAAGGCGCCGCTTCGAGCGCCCTTGTTCTTTTCATCACGGCGTTTGCGGAGTCACCGCACCTTGTAGCGCACGGGCAGGACATGAGGCCCGCGCGCGAAATAGGAATCCAGCCAATGGACGTCGTCCGAAATCGGCTCGATCAGCGAAAAGCGCGAGAAGACGACCTCCAACGCCGATTTCGCCTCCATCCGGCTGAGATAATTGCCCAGACAGAAATGCGGCCCCTGCCCAAAAGACATCAGCGGCACCTCGATCTTGCGATCGATATCGAAGACTTCGGGATTGTCGAACTTGCTCTCATCACGATTGGCAGAGGCCAATATGGGCATGATCGCCGATCCAGCCGGAATCTTCACCCCGGCAATCTCCGTATCCACCGTCGTATGGCGGAAGATAATCTGGACCGGGGGATTGTAGCGCAGCACCTCCTCCAGCACCGCGGGGATCAGGCCGTGATCCGCCAGCACGCGATCGAAGACGTCGCGATGCCGGTTCAGTTCGATCAGCGTGGTGCCCAGCAGGTTGGTCGTCGTCTCCACGCCGCCTATCAGCAGCAGGATCGCCATGGACAGCACCTGATTGCGTGACAGCTTCTGCCCGTCGACTTCGGTGGTGATGAAGGTGGAGATCAGGTCATCGCCCAGATTCTGGACCCGGTCGTCATAAAGCTCCTCGAAGAAGTCGCGCATCTTCCTGGCGCTCGCGGCGATATGGGCGAGCTTTTCAGGTCCATAGGCGGCGCGGTTGGCAGCCGACAGAACGTCGTCGACCCACACCTTGAACTCGGCGCGGCGTTCCGTCGGCACGCCCAGCACCTCGGCCACGACCGTCACGGGATAGAGCGCCGTAAACTCCCATGCGAAATCAAACTCCCCTTCGGGACCGTGCTTGGCGATGATATCGTCCACCAGCAGATGGGCGATTTCATAGGTGCGATCGCGAAGGCCGTTCACTTTGGACGGCACGAACGCCTTGTTGGCGATACGCCGAAGCTGCATGTGACCAGGCGGGTCCATGGAGATCATCGGCGCCTCTTCCGGTACCGGATCATATTCCCCCAGCAGCGCAGGCCAGAACTGACCGGAGCTGAAGGTGCGCCCATCCTTCAGCAGCGCATCGATATCGTCGTACCGCGCAACGCCATAGGCCTGAAGACCGGGAAGCCATTTGACCGGCTCATTACGGCGAAGCTCGACATAATAGGGATAGGGTTCATGCTTAACCTGCGGGTCGAGCGGGTCATATTCCAGCTTCCCGCTCGCGCCGCCGGCATTGGCTTCCATGATCGCCGTCATCGTCATCCCACTCCACATCCTCGCGCCGGTCGTTCAGGCGACGCTGTTGTTGCAGCAAGACTGCGCCATTCCAGGGCGTGATCGAAGGGCGGATCGTGCCAGTCGGGGGCAGGATGTGCCATATATGGCCCTAATGTCACGTTTCGCCCTCAACTGACCCAATCTGCTGTAGATTCCTGACGGGGCAACCGACACACTCCCATCAAGATTGGAAATGCAGAACGATAGCAGGAGAGGCCCAGAGCAATGCATATTATATACGCGCCCTTGGTAAATGACGCCCATCTTTCGCCCGATCAGCAGGACGTGTTGCAACGGCTGCGCAGCAGCACATCGATCACCGCCGACGCCCCCGCCGCGCTGGGCGGCGGCGCCCGCGAGCATAAGAGCTTCGAAGCGGCGCAGGACTGGGTGACGGCCTTTTTCGACAAGGGCGCCGAAGAGGTGCTGGGCTATTATGCTGACGATTTCGTCTGGGAAGACATTGAATTCATGCAGACGATCACGACCAAGGAGGATCTATACAAGGCCTTCGTCGTGTTCAACAACAGCGGCCCCGAAAGCCCCTTCGGCATCCACAAGTTCGAGGTTCTGACCTATGACGGCGGCCCCGCAGGCCGTTCGCGCGGCGTCCGCCGCACCGAAGGCACGCCGCCCGAATGGCAGGGGGAGCTGGAAGGCGACTATGCCCGTTTCGCGAACAACATCTACCTGGGCGCCGACCTGGACTATGACGAGTGGGGCTATATGCAGTGGGTCTGGAAAGCAACGCACAACAGCGACTTTTTCGGCATCCCCGCTGCGGGCAAAACCACAGTGACGCGCGGCACCACGACCCAGATGTACAAGAATGGCAAGATCGTCCGTTGCCGCACCCACTGGAATTTCCGCGAATTCGCCATGCAGCTGGGCCTTATTCCAGCACCCGATGAAGCATGGCGCAACAATCCGGGCCTGAGCGCCTGATCGGACGGGACGCCATGCGCTACTCCCTGCTAGGCCGCAGCGGGCTTCGGGTCTCGAAGCTTGCCCTTGGCACCATGACCTTCGGGACGGCGGCCGACTGGTCGCGTCCCGAAGAGGAATGCCGCCCCGTCTTCGACACTTATGTCGAGGCTGGCGGCAATTTCATCGATACTGCCAACATGTACACCGGCGGGGAAAGCGAGAAGATGATCGGGCGCTTCATCGCGTCCGATCGGGATCGTTTCGTCGTGGCGACCAAATATGCCAATGCCGTTCCCGGCGGCGGCGACCCTAATGCGGCGGGCGTGCATCGCAAGAGCATTGTCCGGTCGCTCGATGCCAGTCTGAAACGGCTGGGCACTGACTATATCGACCTGTACCTCGTCCACTGGTGGGACTTCACCACCCCCGTCGAAGAGGTGCAGCGGGCGCTGACCGATGCGATCGCGGCAGGGAAAATCCTGCACATTGGCCTTTCCGACGTTCCCGCATGGGTGGTGTCGCGCGCGCAGGCCTTTCACGATCTGCGCGGGCTGGCGCCGATCAGTTGCATGCAGTTGGAATATAGTCTGGTGCAGCGTTCCATCGAACGGGAACATATTCCGCTCGCCATGGCGCATGACATCGGCATCACAGCATGGTCACCGATGGCGGGCGGCATATTGAGCGGCAAATATACCCGCCCCGCCACGACCGGCGACAACACCCCCAAGCGCATGGATTCCATGCAGTTGCAGCAACTCGACGCCCGCAATCGCGCTATTGCGATGGCAGTCGATGAAATCGCCGGGGAACTGGGCGCCAAGGCATCGCAGGTTGCGTTGGCCTGGATCATCGCACGCGGCATCATTCCCATTGCAGGGGCAACCCGCGTGGAGCAGATGCGGGAAAATCTTGCGGCGGTGACGCTGAACCTGCCGCCGGATGCCATAGCGCGGCTGAATACCGCCAGCGCCTTCGACGCCGGCCATCCCTATTCCATGCTGAGCTGGGACATGCCCATGGCGCTTGGCTATGGCGGCATGTTCGACCAGATCGATATTCCGCGCTTTCCGCCCCATGATTTCGGGCCGCAGGATGAACGATGATGGCGGCGACCCTCATCGTCTTCATCAAACGTCGGGCGGGCATGGAGCCAGCGGCATTTTCGCACTATTGGCGCGACGTCCATGCGCCGCTGCTGCTGGCCTGTGAGGATTTCAGCCGTCACATAGTGCGCTACGAACAATACCACGAAACGGCGCAACTGGCGGCGCTGTCGGCGATGTTCGGCGCCTCCGGCTCATTTGATGGCGTCGCGGCGATCACCTTCGCCAGTGCGGAGGCAATGGAACAGGCCTTCGCCGAACCTCGCTATCTGTCGGATGTAAGGCCGGATGAACCTCGCTTCATCGATCTGGACAATTGCCTTTCCTTCATTGCCCAGCCAGAACTGATCAAGGGATGAATGGCAGTAACGGGCAGGATCGCATTGGGGGAAATTTGGCGACTGGTCAGGCCGATATGGTGCGGTCGCCGCTTGTTGCCTTCATCTGTTTCCTCATCGCGATACTAGAGGGTTTCGACCTTCAGGTCGCGGGCATCGCCGCGCCCAATCTGAAGGCCGATTTTTCGCTCGATCCCACCATATTGGGTTGGTTTTTCAGCGCCAGCACCGTGGGCCTGCTGATCGGCGCTCTGGCGGGCGGGCGACTGTCCGACCGGCTGGGGCGAGAGAGAATATTGCTTTGGTCGGTGGTCGCGTTCGGCACAGCCTCTATCCTCACCGGCCTATCCCAAAATCCCGCCATGCTGATCGCGACGCGCATCGCCACCGGTCTCGGTCTGGGGGGCGCGCTACCCAATCTGCTGGCCTTTACATCGGACCATGCACCGCCGGGACGAGAGCGCCGTGCCGTCGCATGGCTTTATTGCGGCGTCCCGATCGGCGGGGCGGCGGTCAGCCTGATCGGCGCAGCGCTGGGGACCGACTGGCGAACGCCCTTCATCATCGGCGGCGCATTGCCGCTGCTGCTGGCAGCCATGCTCTGGCGCGTCATGCCGCCTGCCAGCGCGCCGATGCAATGGAAGGAAAAGCCGCAGGGCGTGGCCGACGCGCTTTTCGGTGGCGGACGCATAACATCGACGCTGCTGATCTGGACCAGCTTTTTCGCTACGCTGATCATTCTCTATCTGGTGCTCAACTGGCTGCCCATGCTTCTGACCGCAATGGGGCTGGATCGTCGCACGACATTTCTGGCGCAGCTTGCCTTCCACGGGGGCGGCCTTGTCCTTTGCGCGATCACGGCGCCATTGCTCGATCTGCGGCGGGGGTGGCTCGTCGCACTCGGCGCCTTCGCCACCATCCCCCTGCTTCTCTGGTATGCCCCCGCCGTCAACGACGCGCACGCCGCCGTGTTGTTCGCCTTTCTGCTGGGCGGCGCGGTACTTGTCACCCAATCCTATCTCTACGCCCTCGCGCCGCGCCTTTATCCCGTCGCATCGCGTGGAACAGGTGTCGGCGCGGCAGTGGCGGCGGGACGGATCGGATCGATCGCTGGCCCACTGCTGGGCGCGATGCTGGTATCCGCCGGGGGCGGAATGGGCACCGTGCTGCGCGGTATCATTCCCGTGGCTCTGGCAGCAGGGGTCGCCGCCATATTGGTGTCGCTGCGGCAGCCCCGGTCGCGCTGAGGCTCAGTCCTCGGGAGCGATGACGATATCCAACTGTCCGGCCAGTTCAGGGATCATCAGTTGACAGGCCAGACGCGAATGTTCCGTGCGGTGATCGCTGCTGTCGAGCAGATCGTTTTCATCGTCGCTCATCGCATCGAACCGGTCGGCATGTTCCGGCGCGACATAGACATGACATGTCGCGCAGGAGCAGCAGCCCCCGCAAAGCGCCAGCAGTTCGTCCAGCCCGGCATCCCTGATCGCCTCCATCAGGTTGAGGCCGGGCGTGCGCGCGATTTCATGCACCTCACCGCCGCGGGCGGTTATCCTGATCCCGCTCATTGGGCCACCACCTTCTTGCGATCAAGGAATGACGCAACCTTTTCGGCGGCGGCTGGGCTTCGCAATGTGTTGAGGAAATAGCGGCTCTCGATCCGCAACCCGGCGTCCATGGGCACTTGCGCGCCTTCATAAATGGCCTTGAGGATGTTTGCATCCGCGTTGTTGCCGCTTTCCGAACCTCGCCGCGCCGCGAGCGATGGACCGAATATCGCATATCCCGCCGCCGTGTGGGGACCACCCCCCGGCAGGCGAAAGCCCTTCTCGTCCCATGGCGCGAAAGACCGGCCCACCTCGGCTATCCATTGCCGGGCCCGCTCGACGGCCTGGTCACGGTCTGCTTTCTCATCAATCACGCCCAGCGCAAGCGCCTCCTCAATATCGATCGGCTTGCCGTCAAGTATATAGGGAAGCGACGCATTCAAACCCGCCAGGCGTAAAAGGCGCTGCGTGCCGCCTGCACCCGGCATCAGTCCAAGCGACGCTTCCGGCAAACCCAGACGCAGCCCCTCCTCATCCACCGCGATTCGGTAGTGACAACCCAGTGCCAATTCGAGCCCGCCGCCGAGTGCCACCCCGGCGATCACCGCGACCAGGGGTTTGCCGACCGTTTCAAGGTCACGAATGCGACCGCTGAAATGACTGGCCTCCAAGACAGCAGTCCGTAACTCCTCCTGCGTGGTCGCTACGCGCCACCGCTCGATGTCGGCTTGCAATTCATGCAGGTCCGCGCCCGCACAAAAGCCACTGGCCTTATCCGAGCAGAGGATAGCGCCAACGATCCGCTGATCCTGCCGAAGCGTATCGGCCAGCAGGCCCAGATCATGCTGCACGGCATGGCTGATCATGTTCATCGACCGGCCGGGCATGTCGAAGGTGACGATGGCGATACCGTCTGCACCGACGTCCAGGGTGAAATTTTCCATGTCTCTTGCCTCCCCTCAGACGCGTTCGATGACCGTGGCGGTGCCCATGCCCGCCCCGACACATAGGTTGATCAGCGCCGTCGCCTTGCCCGACCGCTCCAGTTCATCCACCATCGTTCCCAATATCATGCCGCCGGTCGCGCCCAGCGGATGCCCCATGGCGATCGACCCGCCATTGACGTTGATCTTCGCCGGATCGATCTCCAGCGCCTGAATGTAGCGCAGGACCACCGCCGCAAAGGCTTCGTTCAATTCATACAGGTCAATGTCATCGCGCTGCATGCCCAGACGATCGAGCAGCTTGCGCGTCACGAACTCCGGGCCGGTCAGCATGATCGTCGGGTCAGACCCGATCGACGCCGTCCCAAGGATCTTCGCCCGTGGCTTCAGCCCCGCCGCTTGGCCCGCTTCCTTCGACCCGATCAGCACCGCCGACGCGCCGTCGACGATACCGGACGAATTGCCGCCATGATGGACATGGCTGATCGGCCCCATAGCGGAATAGCGCGCCTGCGCCACCGCGTCGTAGCCCGATTCCCCCAACTTGACGAAGGCAGGCCTCAGCTTGGCGAGCGAGTCCATATCCGTCTGCGGACGCATATGTTCGTCATGGTCGAGGATGACCATCCCCGCCTGATCGAGCACCGGCACGATCGACCGCGCAAAGCGGCCCTCCTGCCATGCCAGCGCCGCGCGCCGCTGGCTTTGGACGGCATAGCCATCGACATCCTCCCGACTGAAGCCATGAATGGTGGCGATCATGTCCGCGCCGATGCCCTGCGGCACATAATAATGGTCGAAGGCAAAGACCGGATCGACCATCATCGCGCCGCCATCGGCCGCCAGCGCCACCCGCGACATGGATTCCACGCCGCCCGCGATCGCAAAGCGCGCTTCACCCAGCGCGACCTTTGCCGCCGCCATGTTGCAAGCCTCCAGCCCCGATGCGCAGAAGCGGTTGACCTGCACACCCGGCACGCGCTGGTCGTATCCTGCGACAAGGGCGGCGATACGGGCGATGTCGCTCCCCTGTTCGCCCACCGGCATGACGCAGCCCAGAATGACATCATCGACCAACGCCATATCCAGCCCATTGCGGTCCCGGATCGCCTGTAGCGTCTGCGCCGCGAGCGACAGCGCGGTGATCTCATGGAGAGCACCGTCCGGCCGCCCCTTGCCGCGGGGCGTGCGGACGGCATCGTAAATATAGACGTCGGACATGATCGTTCCCTGTTCAGCGAGGAGCGAGACGGATCGCGCCGTCGAGACGGACGGACTCGCCGTTCAGATAGCTGTTGCCAATCATGTGCAGCGCCAGCGCCGCATATTCCTCCGGCGCGCCAAGACGCTTGGGGAAGGGCACCGAAGCCCCTAGGGCGACTTGCACATTTTCCGGCAGGCCGCGCATCATCGGCGTCAGGAACAGGCCGGGCAGGATGGTGTTGATACGAATTCCCTCCCCCATCAGATCGCGCGCGATCGGCAGCGTCATGCCCAGCACGCCCGCTTTGGACGCCGAATAAGCGGCCTGCCCCATCTGGCCATCCTGCGCCGCGACGCTGGCGGTACAGATGATCGCTCCACGCTCGCCATCGGCCAGCGGATCGAGATCAAGCATCCCCTGCGCGGACGCGGCGATGCAGCGGAAAGTGCCCATCAGGTTGATCTGCACTACCCGTTCGAAATCCTTCATCGGGAAACGCGCCGTGCTGCCGTCTGCCTTGTTGCGCGAAGCGGTCTTGATGCCGTTCGCTATGCCCGCGCAGTTGACGAGGATGCGTTCCTGTCCAAGAGCAGCGCGGGCCTTTGCAAAGCCTACATGGACCTGGTCGTCAGACGTCACATCGACCTTGCAGAACAGGCCGCCAATCTCCTGCGCTACGGCCTCGCCAACCGCCTCATTCATGTCGAAAATCGCGACCCGCGCACCGGCCGAGGCCAAAGCCCTTGCGGTCGCTTCGCCAAGGCCAGAAGCCCCACCCGTCACCACCGCAGCGACCTGCCCGTCTAACAACATCCTCACCATCCCGTTCTGACCGATACGTCGATGCGATGCTTGGCACGGCCTTTACGGCAAGCGAACGGCGATGAGTGACAGGATATGACTCTTCAGGACAAATTGGGGATGGCGCATTTTGTCACCTCGCGCTGATTAATGGCCCCCAAGGTCATCGACTAGAGCCGAATCCGATCATTCTGGTTCATATCCTGTTGCGGTGAAATAATTCGCGCACTCTTCGGGAGTGAAACGGGGCAGTGCATCGCGGATAGCGTTCCAGAGTTCCGGGACGGTTCGAGCGGCGGCTTTTCGCAGGATGGCCTTGAGTTTCGAGAAGGCGTTTTCGATCGGGTTGAAGTCGGGACTATATGGCGGAAGGAACAGCATGCGCGCGCCAGTTGCTTCGATGGCCTCGCGGGCGGCCATGGTTTTGTGGGCTGGCAAATTGTCGAGGATGACGATGTCGCCCGGCCGCAGCGTTGGCGCCAGAACCTGCTGGGCATAGGCAGCGAACCATTCCCCCGTCATAGGGCCGTCCAGAACCATAGGCGCGGTCATGCCCGTTAAGCGCAACGCGCCGATGAAGGTTGTGGTTTTCCAATGGCCATGCGGGATTGGCGACCGACAGCGTATGCCGCGCCTTGCCCGTCCTCGCAGGCGCGCCATCTTCGTTGACGCGCCGGTTTCATCGATGAATACCAAATGTTCGGGATCGAGATCAGGCTGGGCCTTGAACCATGCGCGCCGCCGCGCGAGAACGTCGGGCCGCTCCTGCTCGCTGGCGTGCGCCGTTTTTTTTGACCGTCATCGAGTGACGGTCGAGAAAACGCCAAATGGTGCTCAGTGCGAATACGGCTCCATGCTCCGATCGAAGCATCTCGGCTAATTCAACCAGTGTGATGTCCACCTGCTTCTCGATCGCACCCAAAATGGCATCGCGTTGGCCTTCAATCCGTTGCGACCGCATGTCGCCACCCTGAGGCTTCGCCCTTGTCGACCCACTCTCTCGCCATTCGCGAACCCAGCGAACTGCGCTCGCCGCTGCAACTCCAAAACGCTCGGCTGCCGCGCGCCGTGACAGGCCGCCGTCAACTGCTGCAATTACCCGTGAGCGCAAATCCTCCGAAATGGACTTCGTCATGCCAGGCTGGCCTCCTCGTCCAGCTAACATGGTGAATCAGATTTTACAGTCAAAGGAAAGCCCTACGATTCAGTATGATCGGATTATGCTCTAGTTGCTGGGCGCTATCGAACATGATCGCAGGCTGATATCGGGACGCATCAATCATGAGGAATATTCTTTTCATTGGCCCCGGCAGCGCTAAGCCCTTTCTGGAACAACTTGCGGCCGCGATCCCAGATCAGACAGCACATGTCCAAAGCCTTACGATATCGGATCACCTTCCGATTGTGCGGGCTGGGAGCAGATGGACATTCTGATCGCCTTTGCCGTTCCCTGCACCGCTCATGATCTGAAATCTATCATCTCTTCCAGGTCATCGATAGGGGCACTGCGTTGCTGCTCGCCATCCGAATGACTCAATTTCAGAACAGAAAAACCACGCTCCATATCAACCTCGTCACCCCCTCCTCTTTGGAACGCCCCTACTCGAAATTCTCAAATCTTTGTTTCCCGGCATTACTGGACAAGCTGCAGTATATATTTTCCTTGGGACATATTGATCCATTTCTGCACTCTCGTCATACTGTTCTCGCGGGCAGACCAACACTCGGAGTTGGTTTTGCATATGGACGAGAAGAACGAGCAGTTTCTGCGACTGAGAGCCGTGATCGCGAAGACGGGCAAGCCCAAGGCTTCCATCTATCGTGACATCCACCTTGGAACATTCCCGGCGCCTGAAAAGATCGGCGCCAGAGCCGTTGCCTGGCGACTGTCGAGGATATTGCGCTGGATGCAGGCACCGAGCGCCTACCAGGACGACTGAAACCACTCCAGCGCCCCGACATTGGGCTTTGCCGGCGTCGCCTTCTCAATGGCGATCGCCGCTGAAGCCTGTTCAGCCTTGTCGAGATAGTCGGCCCACCATTCGAGCATGTGCCGACGGTGGGGCAGATAGCGTGCCGCGTTGTAGACGGCGCGAACACCGCCGGGCACATGCGCCAGCTGCAGCTCGATCCAATCCGCCTTGAACAGGCCTGTTTCATTCAGCACGGTGCTGGCAATCGACCGGAACCCATGCACCGTCGCCTTGTCGCCAACCCCTAGCCGCTGAAGCAGGACCAGCATGCGGTTCGAACTGATCGTGTCGCCCTGGTTGCCGATTACTGGGAACAGATATTGTCCAAAACGCTCATTGCCATATTTCCCATAGACGTTGAGTTCCTTGATCTCACGAAGCAACGCAACCGCCTGCGGCGGCAACGGCACGAGATGCTCGACCCGCATTTTCATACGGTCGGCCGGAATCCGCCAGAGCGGCGCGGGACCTCCCAGGCCCTCAAACTCACTCCACTGCGCATGCCTGGTTTCGGTGGTCCGGACCATCGTCAAAATCGTCCAGCGTAAAGCAAGGTGGCTCAACCGAGAGCCTGTGTCCGCGTTGAGGGCCGCATAGAAGCGCGGCAATTCCTTGATGGGTATTTTCGATCGATGCGTGACCTTCGCGCGCTTGCGCATGGCCGTGCCCAGATCACGACAAGGATCCGTGAGCACTCGACCGTCTGGAATGCCGAACCGGAAGATTTCGCTGCAATAGGCCCGCACCCTGTGCGCCATCTCGATCGAGCCGCGATCCTCAATGGTCTTTAGTGCATCGAGCATGTTCCGGGGCAGGATCGAGCGGACCGACAGCTTGCCGATGGTCGGCAAAATATCTGCTTCAAGGCGACGCTCGATCACGCCGGCATAGCGGTCAGACCATCCCGGTCGTTTGGCGATCATCCATTCCTGGGCCAATTGGCGGAACGTCGTCCGCTCGGCCTGATCCTTATGCTTTTTCTGCCGCTTGATGTCCGCAGGGTCGTTTCCGGCAGAGAGAACCGCTTTCATCTCCTCGCGCCAGACCCGTGCACGGTCGATGCTCATCGCCGGATAGTCACCGCCGGTGATGCTCTTCTGCTTGTGCGCAAAGCGATAGGAGAGACGCCACTCGCGTCGGCCGCCCGGCAGGACGCAGATGTTGAGCCCACCGCCATCGGCTTTCTTGATCGGGCGCGTGGCGGGAAGAATGGATTGGATAAGGCTATCGGTCAGCACGGATCATTCTCCTGGACGCCGTGCGCGAGACTTGAATCCTAACTTTGCACCAACAAATTTACCAACAAATCTCATGGTAACCACCTGGGCGGTTATGATCCTGTGTGAGATCATGTTACATGAGATAACAGCCTGAATATAGGCCTTTTTATGAAGCCCATTTGGGACTTTGTTGGTCTTTTTGGACCTGTGTTTGGTTGCGGGGACAGGATTTGAACCTGTGACCTTCAGGTTATGAGCCTGACGAGCTACCGGACTGCTCCACCCCGCGGCACCAGAGGTTTGTTGTTCAGGGCGACGGAGACGCAGTCTCCGCGAGCCTGTCCTGAGCGCCTGCTGCAAGCAGGCAGTCGAAGGGGCCGACCGGCCGTCGCGCCTTATGGCGCGGAAGCCAAGGCCACGGATGTGGCCGCCGGCGCCTGAGGCCAACAAACAAAGTGAATGGGTTTTATGTATCA
>NZ_DJDV01000129.1:0-9182 GCF_002431195.1 Sphingobium sp. UBA5915
CGCCAATCTTTGCAACAGAGCCAGCTGGAGATCCTGGCCGAGGCGTTCCGGCCGGGCGTGCGGGTCCGTGATGTCATCGCCCGGCGCGAGGTGTCGAGCAGCCTGATCTATACGTGGCGCAAGCAGGCGCGGCTGGGCAAGCTGGGCGGGGTCGCGCCTGCGCTGCCGGCATTCGCCGAGGTGCGCGTGGCCGATGTCGCCGCACCTGCGCCGCAGCCGGCGACATCCACGTCCGGCCTCATCTGCATCGAATTTCCGGGTGGCGTCCGAGTGAGCGTGGACGGGTCGGTGGACGCCGGCGCGCTGGCGCGAGTGTTGTCGGTGCTGCGTTGAGCCCCACGCCGTTGCCGACGCGGGTGTTCCTGGCGTGTGGCGTCACCGACATGCGCAAAGGGTTCGATGGCCTGGCGGTACTGGTGCAGCAGGTGCTGGCCCAGAACCCGCACTCGGGCGCGTTGTTCGCGTTCCGGGGCAAGCGGGGTCATCTGGTCAAGCTGCTGTGGTTCGATGGGCAAGGCCTGTGCCTGTTCTCCAAGCGGCTCGACCGGGGCCGGTTCGTCTGGCCGGTGACCGCGACGGGCACGGTGACGCTGACGCCGGCACAATTGTCGATGCTGCTGGAGGGCATCGACTGGCGTCGCCCAGAGCGGACGTTCACGCCGACGCTGGCGGGGTGAAAACGGCGGTTTTGCGACGCTTTTTCTCGCCCGTCGATGCGTGATCTGTTATGAAATGCGGGTGCTGGAAGCGCCTGTTTCCCCTGCTGATGCCACCGCGCGGATCACCGCGCTGGAGGCATCGCTCGCCCGGGCGAATGCCGCGCTCGCCGCCCGCGATCTGCTCATCGACACGTTGCGCGGGCAGATCGCCCGACTGCGGCGGATGCAGTTCGGTGCCTCCTCCGAGAAGTTGGGCCGCGAGATCGAACAGCTCGAGCTGGCGCTGGAAGAGCTGGAAACGGAGCGGGATGTTTCCGAAGTCGAGACTGCGGCGCCTGGAGTAGCGCCGCGCCTGGCACCGGTCCGCAGTCTGCCGGAGCATCTGCCGCGCGAGGAGGTCGTCCACGAGCCGGCGTCCGGTATCTGCACCTGCCCGGACTGCGGTGGTGCGCTGCGCCGGCTGGGCGTGGACGCGCACGAGATGCTCGACATCGTGCCGGTGCGCTGGCGGGTCGTGCGCAACGTCCGCCCCAAATACAGCTGCCGGTCTTGCGAGAAGATCGTCCAGGCACCCGCGCCGGTCAGCGCTGTGGCGCGGGGCAAGGCGACCTTCGCGACGCTGGCGCACGTCGTCGTCTCCAAGTTCGACCACCATCTGCCGTTGTACCGCCAGGCCGAGATGATGGCCGCGCAGGGGCTCGAGATCGACCGCTCGACGCTCGCGGGCTGGGCCGGGCAAGCTGCAGCACTGCTCGACCCGGTGGTCAGCCGTATCCGTGACGAGGTGCTCAAGGCCGACAAGATCCACGCCGACGACACGCCGGTGCCGGTGCTCGAACCCGGCCGTGGCAAGACCGCGACCGGGCGGCTGTGGGTGTACGCCGCCGACGACCAGGCGTCCGGCAGCACGACACCGCTCGCAACATGGTATCGCTTCACGCCCGACCGCACCGCGGCGCACCCGCAGGCGCATCTCGCCGGCTTTCGCGGCTTTCTCCAGGCCGATGCCTATGCGGGCTATGACGCCCTGTACCGCGGTGGCGTCACAGAGGTGGCATGCTGGGCACACTTCCGGCGCAAGGTGTTCGACCTGCACGAGCGCCTCTCCACGCCGCTGACCACCGATATCCTGGAGCGCATCGGCGCGCTCTATGCCGTCGAGGCGGAGGTGCGTGGTCAGCCGCCGGATGTACGCCGTCGAGCGCGACAGGAACGAAGCCAGTCGCTGGTCGACGCCTTGCGCGAGGTGCTCGACGCTGCCCTTCGCCGCCTTTCGCCCAAGTCCGACATGGCCAAAGCCATCGCCTATGGCACCAAACGCTGGCCGGCGCTGTGCCGCTTCCTGGGTGACGGGCGTCTGGAGATCGACAACAACATCGCGGAGCGGGCCCTGCGCGGCGTCGCCGTGGGAAGGCGCAACTGGCTGTTCGCGGGTTCGCGCGCAGGCGGCGAGCGAGCCGCCGCCATCTACACCGTCATCCAGACCTGCAAGGCCAACGGCGTCGACCCGCAGGCCTATATCGCCGATGTCATCGCCAGGGTCGCCGGCGACTGGCCCGCCACCCGCTGGGACGAGCTGATGCCGTGGAACTGGGTGCCCCAGACAGATCAGCCAACAGCCCAAGCCGCATAAACTGCGGTCCTCACGCCACGCTTACGCCGCTCGGATGGGCACACATCCTCCTCACTGGCGAGTACCTTTGGCCCAAGGACGCCGGCGCTTAGGGTGTCATTCCGCCCTCAGCCGGAACCGACCCCGAGTGCAGCGGTGAGCACCGACTCGATCGCGATGCGGTTGAGGAGCGAGGTAGCAGGATCGATGTCAGTATCGACGCCCAGCGAGCGTAGGCGCTCGCGGACTAGGGCCGTCTGAAGGCTCATCTGCTTCAACCGCTCTTCGGCGCGCTCTGCCTGGGCGGTCATGCGCGCGACCGCGCTATGGATGCTTCCGTCGGCGGAGACCAGCTCGGCCGCGGTCAGCGTCAGGGTCTTCACGAAGGCATTTGCCTCCTGGGCAGTTGCACCGATGATGTGCATGACCTCTGTTGAGAGCTCGCCGATCGTCGTCGCGGTGCCATGGAGATCCGCTGGTGCCGAAATCGCTCGCACGTCTTCCTGTCGGAGGCGATAACCGCCGTCGATCAGATTGGCGACGGCCATGAAATGGGCCTCGTCAGCACCTTCGAAATAGGTGTGAGCGAAGCCGTAATTCTCGGGGCTGTGCGGCAGTCGATGCTCGTCGAGAAAATCGACAATGGCATGACCCGACTCGTCAGCTGGTGGCCTTTGCCGCATGTCCGTGGTCCGCTGTCTCGTGGTTTGAAGCCTCGGGTTCGGCCAGCGATGGTGGCGAACGGAAGCCCTCTGGCCCTAGAAATTCGTATTTGAGATATCGATCGGAGTCGATGCGCTCGAAAACCGCGTTGATGACAGCTTCCCTGGAGCCGAGGCCCAGACGATCCTGAAGTCGCTCTGCGATCGCTAATGCTACGGGCGACAGCGCCACGGTCGACCGCCGGTACCCCGCATTGTCTTCCCGCTCCTTTTTCAGGCGCATGGACCGCGTGCTTTTTTTGATCTCGGATGGGTCGCTGGGCATAAGCAAGCGTCATTCTGCCACTCGGACGCTTAGCGCAAGGTGATGTGACGGTAAGACGGGGCGGTACATTTCGAGACTGGTAGTGTCGACGACCGACTTCAGCCGGTCAGCCCAGTTCGACCGATGCCGCGTTCGGAGCCAGTCACTATCTCGGGGATGTCGGGATCGGAAAGGATTGCCGAGAAATACTCGAGGCTTTCGGTAACTGCGGTCGCGAACCTCGGGCTGTAGTACACCATCGGCTCGTGAAGGATGTCGACGGCGATATAGGCGCGGACAGGGTCGATCTGCAGGATATCAACAAACTGGTCGATCAGTCGCCCTGTGAAGGGCGTTTGGCCGGCTCGGATTTTGTTGACGAGGCTAAGGCTCTTGCCGAGGCGGCGAGCCATTTCGGCATTTGTCACTTTCTTCAGACGCCACTCAGCCATGAACAACGCGTGAAGACGTTGTTGCCGATCTTCGCAGACTGAAGCCTTTGTAGACTGGTGGTACATACTGCGACCCCCGTTAGGGGTCTAATACGCATCTATCCGTTCACGTTGTCAACCACCGCCACGCAGCGCGATTCATGAACTCTCCGTAAATGTGCCATGAAATGCGGCGAGTAGCCCGATAATGAAGGTGAGCCGAATTGGCGCAAGCGATCCGGATGCGTCGCCAGCATGGGCACGCGCGCGCTGAAACAGGTCATTCTGGTGCATCTGAATGCGTAACGTGACCCGAATCGGACCGGGGATGTCGGCATCTCGCGCCTCGTGAACAAAGGGGGCAGGATCACGGCAAACGACGAAATTCTCCAACCCTTTCATAGAGGTAGCGGAAACAGTCTCAAATCCGCATGTGGCCAATGAATGAATGCGCATCGCATCCACGGCGAGGCGGAACAGCGAGTGATCCACTTTGAAGGTATAAAGCGCCTGGGGCATATCGGACCGTACGACAAAGCGGCGGGTGTCGCCATCGGCCGCATAAAGCCGACCAGATGCGATACGATGCGTAACCGGATCTCCTCCGGCAAGGCGCATCAACAAATAGTGTAATTTTTTTACACTGATCCAAGTCATACCGCCTTAGAATCCGCAGTAGGCGGGGCGTTGTTCCGGGCGACCAAGATGTACTTGGCGCGAGACAAATAGTGTAATTTTTTTCCATCTTGCGGGAGTCAGTTTCTTCCTCCCTTTTAAGGGTGACGCAGCAATCCGCTTCGTCTTTCAAGGGGAAAGAGCATGTCTGCACTTTCAATGCCGAAGGGTGGCCAGATCAATGGCGTCCTTCTCGGCCTGGCGATCATCGCGATGGTGATGGTCCTGGGCGCGTCGGCGGCGTTCGCCGGCGCCGATACGACGTTCAATACCGCGCTGACGAAGTTCACGGACTTCCTCGAGGGCTCGGGCGGCAAGATCATCACCGTCATGAGCCTGGCCGGCGGCATCGTCGCGCTGGCGTCGGGCCGCTTCAGCCTCGGCCAGGTGGCCGTTCCCGTCGCCGTCGGTGTCGGCGCGGGCACGGGTATCCCGATCGTCACCTCGACCGTCACCGCGACCATCTGAGGCGTCGGCTGGATCAACCGCTGGGAGGGCGGCTTAGCTTATGGACCGGTACACCATCCCTTCGCATCTCGACGACCCGGAGCTGATCGGCTTCTGGACGCCGGACGAGTTCCTCGCGATGGCGATCCCCTTCATCTGGGGGATCCTGTCGCAGCACGTCGTGATCGGATTGATGGTCTCGTTGCTCGGATGGTGGGGATTTCGGAAACTCAAAGCCGGCAAGGCCACGTCGTGGATTCTCCACATGGCCTACTGGCACCTGCCGTCGAGTTTTACTGGGCTGAAGGCGACGCCGCCCTCCCACCTTCGCGTGATGGTGGGCTAAATGGATTATTCTGTCGGTCTCGCGCAGTCGCAGCGCGTCCTCAAGCAGCGCAACATGCTCGGCATCGTCGCGCTGGTCCTCGCGGGCCTCGTGGTGCTGCTGTTCCTGGTCGGCGCGACCCGTGACCGGGAGATCGTCCTGCAGCCGATCGTCCGCTCCCCGTTGACGCTCTCGTCGAGCGGGGTCAGCGAGCAGTATCTGGAGATGGTCACGCGCGACACCGCGCTGATGACGCTCAACCGCTCGCCCGAAAATCTCGAATACTGGATGGACTCGATCCTGGCGATCGCCACGCCGGAAGCACATGGTTCGCTCAAGCGCGACCTGATGAAGATCCTCAACGAGCAGCGCGGATCGAGCATCAGCCAGTATTTCACGCTCGCCGGCATGAAGGTCGATCCCGAGAAACTGACCTCGGAAGTGACCGGCACGCTGCACACCGTCGTCGGCTCGAAGTCGGTCACCGCCGAGCCGAAGACCTTCCGCTTCTATTGGGCGTATCGCGGCCTGACCCTCCAGCTCAAGGGCTTCGGGATGGTCACCAAGGCCGACAAGGACGCCGCGGCAACCATCGGAGACGACGCATGACCGCCTGGGTCGCAGTCGGGCTGATCGGGGGCGGGACCGCCTTCGCATCGCGCCTGTGTTCGCTATCGCGCCTGATCGGGGCGGGGATGATCGTGGCGGGCGGCGTGGTCCTCGCCGCGCCGGCCTTCGCCGACGAGCATGTGCTGGCAAAGGACAACAGCGAGGTCGCCTGCACGATGTCGAAGTCGGGGCTGACCCGCGTCAGCCTCAAGGACGATCGCTTCGCCAGCGTCTCGAAGCTGACCACAGGGGTCGATACCGACGATTTCACCGTGGTCAATGAACCGACCCGGGGCGACATCTATGTGTCGGTCCCGGAAGCCTATTCGCGGCCGAACGTGTCGTTCTTCGGCACGACGTCGAAGGGTTATGTGTACAAATTCTCGTGCCGGCTCGCCGGCGACGACGCGCAGCAGGTGTTCGTCGAGAACAAGGATATCGGTGGCGCTGCGGAAACGCAGGTCGCGGCCGTCGCGGCATCGCCGCAGGAGGCGTCCGCCACGCTGGTCCAGGCGATGTTCCAGTCCGCGCCGCTCGAAGGGTTCGAGGTCAGGCCCGCGGTCACCGACCCGGTGATGATTGGCTCGCTCAAGGTCCAGATGGTCGCCGAGTATCGCGGCGCCAGCCTCGCAGGCCGCACGCTCAGGATCGAGAACCGGGGCAAGGTTCCGGTCGCGCTGGGCGAGGGAACGATCGCACCGTCGAACGCGATCGCGGTCTCGGTCGCCAACCCCAACCTCAAGCCCGGTGAAGCCACCACCGCCTATATCGTCACGCCTTCGGGCCTCGCCAACGGAGTGCGGCCATGAGCCTCAAGGACATCTTCCAGCGTAACCGTGCCAAGCAGCTCGATACCGAGCCGGAGGAGGGCGGGGACAGCGAGCTGATGGCCGGCAACGATGCCGTCCGCAAGAAGCAGCTGCTCTACCTCGGCTGTGGTGGCGCCGTCGCGCTGGTGCTGGGCTCTTGGTACGTCATGGGCGACGATGCCAAGCTGAAGCCGGTCGGCACCGACGGGAAGGAGGTGAAGATCACCACCGACGACATGGTCAACCGGAACATGTCGCAGCGTGAATGGCAGGCCGCATCCGAAGCGCAGATGCAGTCGATCAACAATCAGCTGAAGGGCGTCGACGGCCAGCGCGCGCAGATGGAGCAGTTGCAGGCGCAGATCGCCGCGCTCCAGGGCGAGAAGCAGTCGATGGCGAGCGATGGCCAGCGGGTCATGAGCGCCTATCAGCAGGAGAACGACCAGCTTCGCCAGCAGATCGCGCAGCGTAACGCCGCGCCGGCCGCGCCGGCTCCGACGCAGATGTATGGCCCCGGCCAGCCCAATTACCGCACTCCCGGCGCGCCGATGACGGCGGGCGAGGCGGCAGCGGCTGCGGTGTCGCAGTCGCGCTCGATCAAGCTGGTGTCGTTCGAGGGCGGCCCCTCGGGCACCGCGACTCGGATCTCGGGTGGCACGACCAGCTACACCGACAGCCCCAATTACCTGCCGCCCAACTCGATCGCGAAGGCGAAGGTCATCGTCGGCGTCGACGCCTCGGCGGGGGTGCAGTCGCAGACCGATCCGCTGCCGGTGATCCTGCGCATCACCGGCCCGGCGCGCTCGGTCTACCAGAACGGCAAGCTGCTCACGACGCGGATCGAAGGCTGCGTCATCAACGGCGCGGCGCGCGGCGATCTCTCTTCCGAGAAGGTCTATGTGAAGCTGCAGCGGATGACCTGTCCGCAGGCCAATGGCCGGTTCGCGGTGTCGGACGTGAAGGGCTTCATCAGCTTCGCCGGCAAGACCGGCGTGCGCGGCCGTGTCGTCAGTCGCGAAGGCGGGCTCGTCACCCAGGCCTTCATCGCCGGGATAGCGGGCGGGTTCGGGCGTGGCTTCTCGGCCAACACCGACATGCTGCTCCAGGGCACCAACGTCACCGTCAACGGCAAGCGCCAGCAACTCGGCATCGGCGATATCGCCCAGGCCGGGATCGGCAACGGCGTCGCGCAGTCGGCCGACATGGTCAGCAAATACCTGATCGAGCGCGCCGAACAGTACCAGCCCATCATCGAGATGCCGACCGGCATCGATGTCGAGATCGTCTTCCTCGAAGGCGTCTTCATCCAGAACTGAGCCCGGAAGGAGGCGGTCACATGGCAAATACTATCATGATCGGCGCGATGGCGGGGGCGGCGATGCTGCTGACCGGCTCGGCCGAAGCGCCGATCGGCGCGCAGGTCCAGGTCGCGCTGCAGAAGCGGCTTCCCAAGACCAAGGTCGATGCGATCGACTGCTCCAAGGTCGACGGGCTGTGCGAGGTCGTGGCGGGTGCGAACTTGTTCTACGTCGACAAGTCGGCGCGCTATCTCGTCATCGGCCGCGTCTATGACATGGAGACGCGGCAGGATCTGACCGCCGCCAAGCTGCTCGCGCTCAATCCCGATATGCTGGTGGGCGGCGCGGCGAAGGACAATGCCACGCCCGATGCGCCCGAGGCCGGCGCGGCGCGGGCGGGTGCGCGAGTCACGACCCAGCCCGCCGTCGCCCGCACGCTCGATGTGACGCGGCTGTCGAGCAAGGGTGCGATCGCGTGGGGTTCGGGCACGCAGACGGTCACCGTCTTCTCCGATTTCCACTGCGGCTACTGCCGCGCGCTCAGTCAGGCGCTCGAGACGATGAACGTGCGCGTCATCGAGCGCCCGATCTCGGTGCTGGGAAGCCGCGAGATCGCCGACCAGGTGCTGTGTGCCCGCGATCGTCATGCGGCGGTCCGCGCGGCCTATGCGCAGAACCCGGTCCCGGCAGGCGCGAAGTGCGACACCAGCGGTCTCGATGAGAACGAGGCGTTCGCCAAGGCGCACGGCATCAACGGGACGCCCGTCATCGTCCGCTCCGACGGGGCGGTGATCGAGGGCTTCAAGCCCAAGGCCCAGCTCGTCGAATGGTTGAAGGGAGCCAAGTCGTGACCCGATCCGTGATCCGCCTGCCGGCCTGCCCGGTTTCCGACTATCGCCCGCACGCCCGCGCCAAGCGTATCGCCGCGCTGGCGATGACCGCGAGCCTGGGACTGCTCGCCAGCTGTACGACGCTGGGCACCAACATCTCGGGCAAGTTCGCGTGCGGCGCGCCCGAGGGTGGCAGCTGCTCGCCGGCGACCGTCATCGATGACAAGGCGCTGGCCGAGATCACTGGCGACAGTGGCTATCATCCCGCAGGACCGTACCAGGCACCCGCGCGCAACAGCGGTGGTACGCAGCGGATCGCCTATGCCTCGACGCCGGTGCCGGCGCAGGCGGCGGGGGTCGGGCCGCAGAAGGTCTTGCGGATCGTGTTCCCCTCGCATGTCGACGCGGCGGGGCGGTTCCACGAGACCGCGGTGGTGCAGGCGGTGGTCGACAACGGCCAGTGGCTCGCGGCGACCGATGGCCACGGCTCCGCGCTCGCCGCGACGCAGACGCTCAACGTC